>JAOPVV010000020.1 GCA_025966005.1 Frankiales bacterium | reverse complement strand
CGGGCTGCGGGCGGGCGGCTGGGGCTACCGGGCGCCGTCGCTGCTGGCGCTCGCAGCCCGCGCCGACGAGGTCGAGCGCTGGCGCGACGCAGCGGGGTCCGGCGATCAGGGGTCCGGCGATCAGGGGTCCGACGGGCCGGTGCCGGACGATCAGGTGCTGGCCGGGCTGCGGTCGCTGCCCGGCTTCGGGCCGTTCGCCGCCGCCAGCGCGCTGCCGCTGCTGGGCCACCGGCCGCGTCCGCTCGTCCTCGACGGCTGGTTGCGCGCGCAGGTCGACGACCCGACCGCCTGGGACGCCATGGGCCGCTGGGCCGGCACCGGGATGTGGCTCGCCGTCACCCGGGAGCGCGGCGGCAGCGGGCGACGTGACCCGGGAAGTCCCACGTCGTGAGGAACTCCTCGGCCGCGGCCCGGCCGGAGGCGTAGAGCCGCCCGGTGGTGGCCGCGTCCACGTCGAAGTCGACGATCGAGACGCCGCTGGTCGGGACGAAGACGGTGCGCTCGACGGTGCACGCGCCCTCGAGGTAGGCCGACCCCTGGTCGGTGAGCAGCGTGTCGAGGGCGGCGAGCCCGATCGCGACCGGCCCCTTCACCTCGCGGGTGACCGGCGGGGTCGGCGGCCGGGTCGTGAGGCGGACGCCGAACGTCGGCCAGCGCGGCTCGAGACCGTCGCCGCGGTCGAACAGCTCGACCGGGAAGTTCGACAGCAGCCCGCCGTCGACCCAGGTCGCCTGCCCGCCGGGCGTCGGCTGCCGCACTGGCCGGAAGAAGAACGGGATCGCGGCGCTGGCCCGCACCGCACGGGCCACCGGCAGGTCGTCGACGCCGTACAGCGGCAGGTCCCACGGCAGCCGGGCCAACCGCTGGCGCGAGAGGTCGGAGACGGTGACCACCAGGCGCGAGCGGCGGCCCGGAGCCTGGCCCTCGGCGAGCGCGTGGCCGTCGGGCAGGTGCAGGTCGGCGAACGTGCGCACGCCGAGCTCGCCGAGCGCGCCGGTGAGGAACTGCTCGAGGTACCTGCCCTCGTACAGCCCGTCGTGGGCCAGCAACGACAGCGCCCGCCCGACGAGCGGCAGGTGCCCGAGGCCGCCGGGGTCGCGGAAGCGCCGGTAGTCGAGGCTGCGGACGATGTCGCCGAGCCGGTCGAGCGGCTCGCCCGCGGACTGCAGGCCGGCGACCAGCGCCGCGACGATCGCGCCGGCGGAGGAGCCGGCGACGCGGGGGAAGGCGTAGCCCGCCTCGTCGAGCGCCGTCACCGCCCCGACCAGGCCGATTCCCTTGACGCCGCCGCCCTCGAGGACCAGGTCTGCGTTCACCTTGCCGACCGTAGGCCAGACTCCCGACATGCACCCCGTGCTCACCGCACAGCTGGACCAGGCCCGGCAGCTGCTCCCCGAGGACGTCTTCCGCTACTACGCCGGCGGCGCCGGGGAGCAGCTCTCGCTCGCCGAGGCCGAGGACGCCTGGCGGGTCGTGCGCCTGCGCCCGCGGGTGCTGCGCGACGTCTCCCGGCTCAGCACCGCCACGACGCTGCTCGGCACGCCGCTGGCCGCACCCGTCGTGGTCGCGCCGTCCGCGGCTCACGGGCTGGCGCACCCCGACGGCGAGGTGGCGACGGCGAAGGGGACCGCCGCCGCCGGCAGCCTGCTCGTGCTCTCGATGCGCTCGTCGCGGGCGCTCGAGGACGTCCCCGCCGGGCCGTGGTGGTTCCAGTCGTACGTCGTCAAGGACCGGTCGCTGACGCTCGACCGGGTGCACCGGGCAGCGGCGGCCGGCGCGAGCGCGATCGTGCTGACGGGCGACGTGCCGTGGCTCGGGGCCCGGCACGGCGCGACGCGGCTGCAGCTGACCGGACCCGCCGACCCGGGGGAGGTCCAGGACCCGTCCGCCGGGCTGGAGATGATCGCCGAGCTGGGGGCCACCGGCCTGCCGGTGGTCGTGAAGGGCGTGCTGCGAGGCGACGACGCGCTGGCCTGCCTGGACGCCGGCGCCGCGGGCGTCGTCGTCAGCAACCACGGCGGACGCCAGCTCGACCGCGCCCTGCCGACCACCCGCGCGCTCCCCGAGGTCGTCGCGGCGGTGGCCGGACGCGCCCCGGTGCTCGTCGACGGCGGCGTCCGGTCCGGGCTCGACGTGCTGTGCGCGCTGGCCCTCGGCGCCGACGCCGTCCTGCTCGGACGACCGGTGCTGTGGGCGCTGGCCGCCGGCGGCGCGGACGGCGTCGAGCAGTGCCTGCGCGCGATCACCGACGACCTGGCGCACGTCATGGGTCTGGCCGGGGCCGCGTCGCTCGCCGAGGTCGGCCCCGACCTGATCGCCTGACGACCGTGACTGATGCCGAGCGGCGGCGGCCGTGACTGATGCCTAGCGGCGGCGGCCGGGACCGATGCCCAGCGGGTCGCCGACCAGCGGGATCACCTCGGCGCCGTTCGCGGTCGGGCTCTCGTCACCCTTGGTGCGCCAGTCGCTGACGTACCGGCCGGCCGGCAGCGCCCCCACGGCGGAGAAGCAGGCCTCGCGGCGCTTCGCGGTCGCCAGGCAGGACGCGACCCTCGTCGCCCGCAGGACGTCGATGAGGCCCCAGCCGTAGGACGTGTCCTTGCCCCTGGCACCCAGGTCGCGAGCGGTGCGCGCCAGGACCTCCTCGGCCACCTCGCCGGTGAGGCGCGGGTTCGCCTGGCGCATCAGCGCCACGGCGCCCGCGACGTGCGGCGACGACATCGAGGTGCCGGAGATCGCCATGTAGAGCGGCAGGTCCTCCACCGGTGTGGCGCTGTTGGCGGTGTCGATCACCGCGCCCTTGCTGCGCGCCGCGACGATGTCGCCGCCGGGCGCGGCGAGGTCGACCTGCGGGCCGCGGCTGGAGAAGCTGCTCATGGCGTACGGCGCGACCTTCTCGGTCGAGGCGACGGTCAGCACGTTCCCCATCGCGCCCGGCCACCCGACGGTGCCCTCGTCCGGGCCGCTGTTGCCGGCCGAGAACACGAAGACGAAGCCCTTCGCGACGGCCGCCCGCACCATCTGGATCACCGGCTCGCTGTCGGGGTCGTCGACCTCGAAGATGCCCCAGCTGTTCTGCACCACGTCGACGCCGAGCGTCGCGTCGTTCTCCATCAGGTACTCGATGGCGGCCATCGAGTTGGCCTCCCAGCCGTTGTCGTAGACGACGCCCTGCGCGGCCGAGGCGACCTTGAGACCGACGAGCTGCACCTCCGGGGCGACGCCCGAGTAGTCGGCGCCGCTCCCCTGCTGACCGCCCACGCCGCTGCCGCCGACGGTGCTGGCGACGTGCGTGCCGTGGCCGATCTCGTCGACGGCGGCGTACGGCGCCGCCGTCTCGCTCACGAAGTCGCTGATCGCGCCGTCCTGGTACTGGTCGTAGATCCAGGCGCCCTCGAAGTTGAACGTCCGCGCACGCCCGGCGAGGTCGGGGTGGCTGGTGTCGAGGCCCGAGTCGATGACGGCCACGGTGACGCCCTTGCCGGTCAGCCCGAGCCCCTTCGGCCTCGGTGCGCGCGCCAGGTCGGCCTTGATCGCCTTCTTGCTCTCGGCCAGGTCGAGGCGGATCCCGTTGTCGCGCTGCACCTTCGAGACGTGCAGCAGCCGGGCCGCGGCCTGCAGCGGCGCGGTCGGAGCGATCACGGCGATCGCGTTGACGACCTTGAACGGCCGCAGCCGCGTGATGCCCAGGGCGCGCAGGGCCTGCACGTCGGCCTCGGTGACCGGACGGTCGTACTGCACGAAGGCGTGGAACGTGCCCGGCCCGAGCAGCGACGCCTCCAGCCTCGGCGACACGGCGGGTGCGGGGGCGGCGACGGCCGCGGCCCCGGAGGCGAGCAGGGCGGACGCGGCGAGCAGTCCGACGAGGCGGCGACGGGACAACGGGACTCCAGGGAGCGGGCGGCAGGCGGTCGCAGCAGGGTTCGACCCCGCGCCGCCGAGTCCTGCTCCTGCTAGCCCGCGGCGCGCTTGAGGGCGTCGGCCGGGAACGCGCCCGCGTCGATGCAGAGGGCTCCCCAGGCGTCGAGCCGTTCGACGACGTCGTCGAGGTCGCTGCCGAGCGCGTCGACGACAGCCCGCTCGGTGACGTCCGTGCGGGCCTCGAGCTCGACCCGGGCGGCGGTGCCGGCGTCGGTCAGCCGTCCGCCCTGCAGCCAGCCGCGGGCCTGCAGCGAGGCGACCGCCGTCGCCTGCTGCTCCGGCGACCAGCCGCGGGTGGAGGTGTACGCGCCGAGGTCCATGCCGGTCCACAGCTCGGTGAGGACGTTCGCCTCGACCGGGCCGATCCCCGCGGCGACGACGACCGCGACGTGCCCGTCGCCGCGGTGCTCGCGCAGCAGC
>JAOPVV010000011.1 GCA_025966005.1 Frankiales bacterium | reverse complement strand
CCGCCGCGATGCGCAGATCGGTGCTCAGGACCTGCAGCGCGGCGTTCGCGCCGGCCAGGGCCGGGTCGCCCTCGTGGGCGGTCGCGCCGTCCTCCGTGCCCCCGAAAGAGTGCACGTCGACGGCGGCTCCCTCGGCCTGCAGGGCCCGTACGAGGTGCTCCACGTGAACGCCCGCCCCGCCGTAGACCTGGTCCGGCCACTCGCGCGTCAGCACGCCGATCCGCATGGGCCGACCGTAGTGGGACAAGATGCGGGCCATGCGTTCGCCACGGGTCCTCGGGATCGTCCTCGCCGGCGGAGAGGGCAAGCGGCTCAACCCGCTCACCGCCGACCGCGCCAAGCCCGCGGTGCCGTTCGGCGGGATCTACCGCCTCGTCGACTTCGTACTCTCGAACCTGGTGAACGCCGGCTACCTGCGGATCGTCGTGCTCACGCAGTACAAGTCGCACTCGCTCGACCGGCACATCACGACCACGTGGCGCATGTCGACGCTGCTCGGCAACTACATCACCCCGGTGCCGGCGCAGCAGCGGCTCGGGCCGCAGTGGTTCCGCGGCTCGGCCGACGCGATCCACCAGTCGCTGAACCTCGTGTACGACGAGGAGCCCGACCACGTCGTCGTCTTCGGGGCCGACCACGTCTACCGGATGGACCCCCGGCAGATGGTCGAGCAGCACATCGCCTCCGGCGCGGGCGTGACGGTCGCCGGCATCCGCATCCCGCGGTCGGAGGCGCACGGCTTCGGCGTCATCCAGACGGCGAAGGACGGCCGGCGCATCGAGGCGTTCCTCGAGAAGCCGACCGACCCGCCCGGCCTGCCCGACGACCCCGACACGGTCTACGCCTCGATGGGCAACTACGTCTTCTCCACCGAGGCGCTGCTCGAGGCGGTCAAACTCGACGCCGGCGACGAGGGCTCGGTCCACGACATGGGCGGCAACATCATCCCGATGATGGTCGCCCGCGGCGGGGCGCAGGTCTACGACTTCAGCGACAACGACGTCCCCGGCGCCACCGACCGCGACCGCGGCTACTGGCGCGACGTCGGGACCCTCGACAGCTACTACGACGCCCACATGGACCTGGTGTCGATCCACCCGGTCTTCAACCTCTACAACCGCCAGTGGCCGATCCTCACGACCTCGCCCGCACTGCCGCCGGCCAAGTTCGTCTTCGAGGAGGCCGGCCGGGTCGGGCAGGCCGTCGACTCGCTGGTCAGCCAGGGCGTCATCATCTCGGGCGGCCGGGTGCGACGCTCGATCGTGTCACCCGGCGTGCGCGTCCACTCCGGCTCCGAGGTGTCGGGGAGCGTGCTGCTGCACGGTGTCGACGTGGGCCGCGGGGCCGTGGTCAGGAACGCCATCCTCGACAAGAACGTCGTCGTCTGGCCCGGCGCCTCCGTCGGCGTCGACCCCGTCCGCGACCGCGAGCGCGGCTTCACCGTCACCGACAGCGGCGTCGTCGTGGTCGGCAAGGGCGAGCAGGTCGTCTGACCCGACCTCCCTCGACGGGCCGGTGGTCTACGCCCTCGGCTGGACCGAGCTGGTGCGGCGTACGGGCTCTCCCGCCACGGCGAGGACGCTGCTGCGACGGGAATCTGGTGGCGGGTGGTGCGCGACGCGTACGTACCGGGCGTCGAGGCGGACGCCCCGCACGTGCGGCTCGACGCAGTGAGGTCGGTCCTGCCGCCCGGCGTGGCGGTGAGCCACCGGACGGCGCTGGGTGCCCGGTCTCGACGTCCGCAGGCAGCGCCTCGACGTCACCGTCGGTCGTGGACGGCACCTGCTGCCGCGGTCAGGCCCGTCGGTGCACACCTCCGACCTTCCCGGCCGGGACCTGTGCGAGGTCGGGGGAGTGCACATGACCTCGGCGGCACGCGCCGTCGTGGACGTCGCGCGTCGTGAGTCCCTCGTCGAGGCCGTGGCCGTCGGTGATGCCGTGCTGCGCCCGGGTGCGGCGACGGTCGACGGCCTCCTCGTGGCCCTGGCAGCGGCGGCCGGCTTGCGCGGCACCGTCGCGGCGCGTGCGGTCGTCCCGCACCTCGAGCCGCGCAGCGAGTCGTCCGTGGAGAGTCGCCTGCGGCTGCGGCTGGTCCTCGGCGGGTGCCGCGACCCGAGGCCCAGTGGGACGCGCACACGCGGGAGGGCCACGTCGGGCGGGCCGACCCTCGACGGGGTCCTGCCCGAGGACCACGGACGTCTGCAGCGGTTGGACGAGGGCGTGTTCGTGGCAGACCGGCGCCGGCAGACCGCGCTGGCCGAGACCGGGCTCGAGCTGCGGCGCTTCACCCGGCCGAGTCCGCCTCCGGCCGTGATCTACGTCCAGGTGCGGCTCAGGGGGTGCCTCGACAGCAGGTAGACGTAGATCACCGGCCTGCTGCGGGGCGGGGTGCGGGGGTCGGGTTCAGGCCAGGGTGAGGGTGACGTCGACGTTGCCCCTGATGGCGTTGCTGTAGGGGCAGACCTCGTGCGCAGCGTCCATGAGGGCGGTGCCCTGTTCGGCGGTCAGCGCGGGGAAGGCGCCGGCGAGGGTGACGGCCAGGCCGAAGGCGGTGCCCTCGAGGCCGAGTCCGACGTGGGCCGTGATGGACGAGCCGTCGACGTCGAGCGACTGCTGGCCGGCGACGCGCTTGAGGGCGGAGTGGAAGCAGGCGGCGTAGCCGGCCGCGAACAGCTGCTCGGGGTTGGTGTGGTCGCCGCCGGGGCCGCCGAGCTCCCTGGGCAGGGTCAGCGACAGGTCGAGCACGCCGTCGTCGCTGACGACCTCGCCCTCGCGTCCGCCGCGCGCGGTCGCGGCCGCCGTGTAGAGCACGTTCATCACGGTGAGCCTCTCGACGGGGAGGTCGCACCGTCTCACGCCCGACTCACGCCGGCCCACCTAGCCTCGGGGTCGTGCGCCTGCTGATCCCCGCCGTCCTGTCCGGAGCCCTGCTGCTGACCGGCTGCTCCGCCGGCACCGCCATCGAGGGGGCGCAGGGTCCGGGGCTCGCGAAGTCGGCGCCGGACCCCGCGGCGGGCGCGCGGATCGAGGGCGTGCAGACGTTCCCGTACGTGACGCCCGACCACCAGGCCAAGGACTACGCCTACCCCCAGAAGCCCCCTGTGGGGGGTGACCACTGGCCGCCGTCCGCGGGCGGGGTGACCGGCTGGCTGGCCTGCGGCAGGTACGACCGCGAGGTCCCGGACGAGTTCGCCGTCCACTCGATGGAGCACGGTGCGGTCTGGCTGACCTACCGCCCGGGCACCCCCGCCGAGCAGGTGGCGGTGCTCGCCGAGCTCGCCGGCGTGCAGCGCGACTACGTGCTGGTGACGCCGTACGCGGGGCAGCCCGGGGCGTTCGGCGCCACGACCTGGGGTGCCCAGCTGTTCGTCGAGAGCCCGGACGACCCGCGGCTCGAGCAGTTCGTGCGGGCCTTCGCCGGTGGTGACCAGGGCCGGGAGCCGGGTGCGCCGTGCGCCGGTGGCACCTCTCCCGAGGACGCGCAGGCCGCGCTGGACGCCGTCAGCTCGTCGTGAGCGGGTCGCGGATCCGGGCGGTCAGGGTGCCCGGGTCCATCGACACGGGCGGTGTCCGCGCCACCCAGCGCGCCAGGACGTCGGCGAGCCGGGTGGGCTCGGTGAGGTGCGGGAAGTGCCCGGACTGCTCGAACACCACGAGCTCGGTGCCGGGCACGGAGCGGACGAGGGCCTCGCCGTGCGCGACCGGGATGATCGCGTCCTTGCGCCCCCAGACGACGAACAGGGGCAGGTCGGCCGCCAGGTAGAGCCGGTCGCGGGCGTCGACCCGCTGGCCGGCCGGGTCCAGGACGCTGCGGGCGGTGTGGACGAAGGCCTCGCGGGTGCCGCGGTCGCCGAGCGAGCCGAACCCGACCAGGCACTCCTCCAGCCCCTTGGGCACCGAGATCCGCGCCCTGGACAGCAGCCCGCCCAGCTTGCCGGCCCCCTGGCGGACCCACGACCCCGCGAGCAGCGGCAGGACGAGGTCGGCGCCGGGCAGCGTGGCGGCGCGCAGGAAGACGCTGACCTCCTTGCCGAGCCCGCCTGAGCAGACGAGCGCGAGCCGCTCGACGCGCTCGGGGAACTGGTAGGCGAACTGCAGCGCGACGCCACCGCCGAGGGAGTGCCCGACCAGCGAGACACGGTCGTGCCCGAGGCCGGCCAGCAGGTCGCGGATGCCGCAGGCGTGGGCGCCCAGCGAGTAGTCGCCGCGCGGCTTGGCGGACGAGCCGTGGCCCAGCAGGTCCGGGGCGATGACGTGACAGGTCTCCCCGAGCAGGGCCATGACCTGCTCCCACTGCGCGGCGCGGGAGGCGATGCCGTGGACGAGTACCACGACCGGGCCGCCAGACTCGCGGCCGGCTTCGGCGTACGACACGAGGTTGCCGTGCACGGGGACGGAGGACCACGCGACGTCTGCCATCCACTGATCGTGTTACCGCGAGTAACAGCGGTCAAGGGCCGTCGGCTGTGAGCCGAGTCGCTCTTGACGGACGGGACTGCGGGCTGGCACTGTTACCCGCGGTAACACCCCAGAACCCAGGAGCAGACATGGCCGGCTTCACCCTCGCGCTCACCGAGGACCAGACCACCCTCCAGAAGTGGCTGCACGAGTTCTCGACCGACGTGATCCGCCCCGCCGCCTCCGAGTGGGACGAGCGCGAGGAGACCCCCTGGCCGGTCATCCCGGAGGCGGCCATGGCCGGCATCTACTCCCTCGACTTCTTCGCCAGCGCCTGGGGCGACGAGAGCGGCGTGAGCCTGCCGATCGTCATGGAGGAGCTGTTCTGGGGCGACGCCGGCATCGGCCTGTCGATCGTCGGCACCACGCTCGGCGTGGCCGGGATCCTGTCCAACGGGACGATGGACCAGATCGGCGAGTGGGTGCCGCAGTGCTTCGGCACCGAGACCGACGTCAAGCTCGCCGCGCTGGCGGTGTCCGAGCCCAACGCCGGCTCGGACGTCAGCAGCATGAAGACCACCGCCGTCTACGACGAGGCCAAGGACGAGTGGGTCCTCAACGGCGTCAAGACCTGGATCACCAACGGCGGCATCGCCGACGTCCACGTCGTGGTCGCGGCGGTCGACCCCTCGCTCAAGGCGCGCGGCCAGGCCTCGTTCGTCGTGGGCCCGGAGTTCAAGGGCAAGGGCCTGTCGCAGGGCCAGAAGTTCAAGAAGCACGGCATCCGCGCCAGCCACACCAGCGAGGTCATCCTCGACGACCTGCGGCTGCCCGGCTCGGCCCTGCTCGGTGAGAAGAGCAAGCTCGATGAGCGGCTCGCCCGCGCCCGGGAGCGCCAGGCGGCGGTGGCCCGGGGCGAGAAGGTCGTGAGCACCCGCGCCAAGGGCGGCCAGGCGGCGATGGCGACGTTCGAGTCGTCGCGTCCCGCCGTCGGCGCGCAGGCGGTCGGCATCGCCCGCGCGGCGTACGAGTACGCCCTCGAGTACGCCAAGACCCGCGAGCAGTTCGGCCGTCCGATCGTGGAGAACCAGGGCATCGCGTTCATGCTCGCCGACATGAGGACCAAGCTGGACGCCAG
>JAOPVV010000448.1 GCA_025966005.1 Frankiales bacterium | reverse complement strand
TTGCCGCCCAGGCTGATGACGGCGGCGGCCACGGTGGCCGCCTCGGGCGTGCGGGCGAGGTCGGCGATGAAGCCCCGGTCGATCTTCAGCCGGCGCACGGGGAGCCGGGTGAGGTAGGCCAGCGACGAGTAGCCGGTGCCGAAGTCGTCGATCGTCAGCTGCGCCCCCGTGTCGGCGAGCTCGACGACGACGGTCCGGACGGCCGCGGTGTCGTCCATGAGGGTCGACTCGGTCAGCTCGAGGTCGAGCGCCCAGGGCCGCACCGCTTCCCGGCACTCGCGCACGGCCGCCGTCAGCCCGGCCGCCGACACCTGGCGGGCCGACAGATTCACCGACAGCGTCAGGCCGTCGGCGGGCGTCCGGCGTGTCCACTGCTGGGCCGTGGCGGCTGCGGTGCGCAGCACGTGCTCGCCGAGCGGGACGATCAGGCCGGTCTCCTCGGCCAGCTCGATGAACTCGGACGGGCCGAGCAGCCCGCGCTGCGGGTGCTGCCAGCGCACGAGCGCCTCGAAGCCGACGATGCGGTCGTCGTCGAGCAGGTCGACGACAGGCTGGTAGTGCACGACGAACTCGTCGTGGGAGATGCCGTGCCGCACCTGCGCCTCGAGCTCGAGCCGGTCGAAGGCGCGCTGGCGCATGTGGGCGCCGAAGCGGGCGTAGCCACCGCGCTCCCGGTGCTTGGCCCGGTACATCGCGATGTCGGCGTCGCGCAGCACCTCGCCGGCGGTCTGACCCGGGACGGCCACCACGACGCCGGCGCTCGCCGCGGGCGTGACGAGCCGGCCCTCCAGGACCACGACCTGCGCGACGGTCTCCAGGACGTCCTCGACCAGCGCGACGACGTCGTCCTCGTCCGTGACCAGGGTCGAGAGCACGACGAACTCGTCGCCGCCGAAGCGGGCCACCAGGTCGCCGGGCCGCGCTGCCGCCTGGAGGCGACCGGCGATGCTGACCAGCAGCTCGTCGCCGACGTCGTGCCCGAGGCTGTCATTGATGACCTTGAGCCGGTCGAGGTCGAGGAAGACGACGACCGGCGCCGGTCCGGTGCCCGCCGACAGCGCCCGCAGCGCCGCGGTCAGCGCCGCGATCAGGCTCAGCCGGTTCGGCAGCCCGGTGAGCACGTCGTGGTGGGCCTGGTGCTCGAGCCGGGCGAGCAGCAGATGGCGGTCGACGGTGATGCCGACCAGGTGGCTGGCCCGGTCGATGAGGGCCGTGGTGTCGTCATCGGGCAGGCCGGGCTCGCGGCGGTAGAGGGCGAAGGTCCCGAGGGTGTCGCCGGTCGCCGGCGAGGTCACGGGGAACGACCAGCAACTGCGCACCCCGAGCTCGGCGGCGAACGCCTGCAGGGGCTGCCACCGCCCCTCCGCCATCAGGTCCTCGACGAGCACGGGGGTCCCGGACGCGACCGCGGCGGCGCACGGGGAGGCCAGGATGGACGGCGCCGAGACGTCGACGGCGTGGCGGTACTGCTCCGGCATCGTCGGCGAGGCCCCGTTGCGCAGCGGACCGGCGGCGTCGGAGAGCAGGATCGAGCAGGCGGTGTCCTGCAGCTGCCCCTCGACCCAGTGCGCCAGGGCGGTCAGCACCACGCCGAGCGGTGCGCCGCCGGCCATGAGCTCGAGCACCTGCGACTGCGCGGTGTTCGCCTGCTCGGTCCGGAGCCGGTCGGTGACGTCGCGCGAGACGACGACGATGCCGCGCACGCCCGGGTCGTCGAGCAGGTTGTTGGCCAGCGCCTCGTAGTGCCGCACCTCGCCGTCCGCCGTGACCAGGCGCAGCACGAGCGGCTCGCTCGGACCCGGGACCGCGAGGACCTGCTGGAACGCGCGGTCCGCGGCGGGCCGGTCGGCGGGGTGCACGGCGTCGAGCGCGTACGTGCCGGCCAGCCCGTCGCGGTAGCCCAGGGCGCGGGTGGCCGACGTGCTGGCGAACTGCAGCACACCCTCGGCGTCGAGGACGACGATCAGGTCCGACAGGTGGAGCAGCAGCGCCCGCTGGCGCTGCTCGGTGTCGGCCAGGGCCGCCCGCGCACCGGCGGCCTCCGCGGCCGCGGCGTGCACCTCGCGCAGGTCGCGCTGGATGGTCGCGAGCGCGATCGGCTCGCCGGTGCGCACGTCGGTGACCAGGAACGACGTGACGGCCACGGGGATGCCGCTGCCGTCGCGCCAGTCGCGCAGCGTCGTCTCGCCCGTCCAGAAGCCGTCGCGGACGACCGCCGGCTGCTCGACCTCGAGGCTCGCCGTCACGCCCTCGGGCGTCAGGAAGTCGACGATGGTCGTCGCGGACAGGTCGACGTCGTCGGGCACCCCGGCCAGCGCCCGACCGGCGGCGTTGAGGAACACGACCTTGCCGTCGATGCTCGCGATGGCCACGAAGTCCGGGCTCGCGTGCACGAGCGCCTCGAAGCGGCGCAGCCGCTCGTCGTCGCTCAGGTCCACGGCGCCTCCTCGACCCCACCTGACCCCGCGTCCGGTCGGCCCGGGGTACCCGCAGTCTGCCCGCCCGCGGCCCGGACGTCCGCTGCTCGTCCAGATGTCGGAACGCCCCCCCGCCGGCTGCCGGCGTCACTACTGTCCCGAGCATGGGGACCGCTGCCGCGTGAGCGTCGAGCTGCTCCGGCGCGTCGTGCGGTCGCTGTCCTGCGAGACCGACGCCGCGAGCGCCCTGGTCGACCTGGCCGGCCTGCTCGTCCCCGACCTGGCGGACTGGTGCGTCGTCGACCTGCTCGAGCTGCCGGACCTCGTCACCCGGGTCGCCGCGGTCGGCAGGGACGGCCCGCTGGCGCTGCCGGTCGACATGGGCATCGTCGACGCCCGCCGGTCCTCCGCCCGGTCGACCGGCCTGCTGCCCCGCCTGACGGCCTCCCCGGACCGGCTGCTGCGGCTGTCGGGCGCGCAGCTGCGGGGCCTGGCCGCCTCGGAGGACGCGCGGATGCGCAGCCAGGCAGGTCTGGCGCTGGGTCTGGGCACCACGGACCTGCTGGTGGTGGGCCTGGTCCGTCGGGAGGAGCTGCTCGGCGTCGTGACGCTCGGCCGCACCGACGGCGCCTTCGACGACGTCGAGCTGGCGCTGGTCGTCGACCTGGCCGCGGTCGCCGGGCTGGCGCTGGACGGCGTCCGGCTGCTGGAGCTGCAGCGGGGCGTCTCGACGGCGCTGCAGCGCAGCCTGCTGCCGCAGCTGCCCACCGTCCCCGCGGTCGCGCTGGCGGCCCGCTTCGTGCCCGCCGGAGCCGGACTGGCCGTGGGGGGCGACTGGTACGACGCGTTCGTGCTGCCGGACGGCGACCTGGCGCTGGTGGTGGGCGACGCCACCGGCCACGACGTGCAGGCGGCGACCCGGATGGCCGAGCTGCGCAACCTGCTGCGCGCCGTCGCCGTCGACGCGCAGGACCCGCCGGCCGGCACCCTGTCCCGGCTGGACGCGGTGGTCGCCCTGCTCGCGCCCGAGCTGTCGGGCACCTGCGTCTACGCGCGGCTGGAGACCCACGACGCCGGCCGGCGGCTGCGCTGGTCGTCGGCGGGGCACCTCCCGCCGGTGCTGCTGCGTGACGGCCGGGCCCAGCTGCTCGAGACCCGTCCTGACCTCATGCTCGGCGTGCGCGAGGGCACGACGCGCCGGGACCACGTTCAGGACGTCCAGGCGGGCGACGTCCTCGTGCTCTACACCGACGGCCTGGTGGAGGACCGGCGGGCCAGCCTGGACGACCGGCTCCCGGTGCTGGTCCGGCTGGTCGAGCAGGCCGGGGCGGCCAGCCTCGAGCACCTGGCGGACGAGCTCGTCGCGCAGCTCGCGACCGGCGACGACGACGTGGCCGTCCTCGTGGTGGGTCTGGCGCCCTGAGCGCCGGCGCGGCTGGCAGGCTGGGCTCGTCGTGCGGACCCCGATCCGTCCTGCGTCCCCGGCGCCGCGACACCGACCACAGGAGAGCCGTGCCGTCCGTGACCGTCCCCGGCGCCGTCAGCGCCGACAGCCTGCGCGCCCACCTCGCCGTGCCCGACGGCCCCGGCCCGTGGCCCGGCGTCGTCGTCCTGCACGAGCTCTTCGGCCTCACCGACGACACCCGGCGGCAGGCCGACCGGCTCGCGGCGGAGGGCTACCTGGCCGTCGCACCCGACCTGTTCAGCGCCGGCGGGGCGCTGCGCTGCCTGCGGTCGACGTTCCGGGCGCTCAGCGCCGGCGAGGGCCCGGCCTTCGGCGACATCGAGGCGACGCGGTCCTGGCTCGCCGGCCGCGACGACTGCACCGGACGCACCGGCGTGATCGGATTCTGCCTCGGCGGCGGCTTCGCGCTGCTGGCTGCGACGCGCGGCTTCGACGCCAGCGCGCCCAACTACGGCCCGCTGCCGAAGGACGCCGAGCGGGTGCTGGCCGGCGCCTGCCCGGTCGTGGCGAGCTACGGGCGCAAGGACCTCGGCCTGCGCGGGGCGGCGGCCCGGCTGGAGGGCGTGCTGACCGGCCTGGGCGTCGAGCACGACGTCAAGCAGTACCCGGACGCCGGGCACTCCTTCCTCAACCGGCACGGCCTGGGACCGCTGTCGGTCGTCGAGCACCTGGCCGGCTTCAGCTACCACGAGGCGTCGGCCGAGGACGCGTGGAGCCGGATCCTCGCGACGTTCGACACCCACCTGCGTCAGCCCTCGCCTCCCGGCACCTGACGGCTCCGGGCCGGGTGGCGTGGTGTGCCCGGGGTCTGGCAGCGGCTGCACTCCACGAGGTACGCCGGGTGCTCGGTGCCGAGGTAGTCGACACCGGCCTCGTCGCTCGCCGGCTCGCGCCAGCAGCGCCAGACCGCGTCGGGGTTGCCGCACGGGCAGGGAGCGCAGAAGTGCACGACCGCGGTCACATCACCACCGTGCCCACTGCGGGGCACCACTGTCGCACCGTCGACAGCGGACGACCGAGCCCGTCCACGCCGTCGTCGGTGCGCGAGGACCTGTCACGGCGGCGACGGCCCGGGACGGCCCGGCTACGCGGTGCGGCGGGGGCGGGCGACGACCGCGACCGCGGCCAGCAGCCCG
>JAOPVV010000328.1 GCA_025966005.1 Frankiales bacterium | reverse complement strand
TGGGCGCCGACGGGCCGGCCTGGCTGGACCTCGTCGCCTGGTGGCACCGGCTCGGGCAGCCGCTGTTCGGCGCGGTGCTCGGCCCGGTCGGCTCGCCGCTCCCGCTGCTGAGGGCCGGCCGGCGCCTGGCGGGCGTCCGCGAGGCGCTGTCGACGATGCGCACGATGCTCGAGCCGGTCGAGGCCTTCACCACCCAGCGCTTCTCGACCGACGCCGCCCGGCTGCTGTTCGCCGGCAACGCCACCCACGCCGACGTCGGCATCGACGCCGCCGGCTCGACGCCGCCTGCGCTGCTGCTGGCGATGGCGGCGCAGGTGCACGGCATGCCGGTGCCAGTCGGCGGGGCGTCGTCCCTGGCCGCCGCGATGGTCGAGGCCGCCGAGCAGGCGGGCGTGGTCGTGCGCACCGGCGTCGAGGTCACCCGCGTCGTGGTCCGGGGCGGCCGGGCGGTCGGGGTCGTGACCGCGGACGGCGAGGGCATCGCCGCGCGCAAGGCGGTCGTCGCGGACGTCGCCCCGCACGTGCTCGCGCGCGACCTGGTCGGCGAGCAGCACCTGCCGGGGGAGTGGCTGGCCAGCCTGCGTCGGCACCGCTGGACCTCCGGCTACTTCCGGCTCGACGTCGACCTCGACGCCCCTGCTCCCTGGAGCGACGAGCGGCTGACCGACTCCGTCGTCGTGCACGTCAGCGGTGACCTCGACGAGATCGCGATGAGCCAGGCGCAGGTCCGGCGCGGGCGGCTGCCCGACCTGCCGCAGCTCATCCTGGGCCAGCAGGACCGCGCCGACCCGACCCGCGTCCCGGCGGGCGGCGCCGGCCTGTGGGTCGAGTGCCACTGCCCGGCGCGGCCGCAGGACGCCCCCGACGACTGGGAGCAGCGCTTCGCCGACCGGGTGCTCGACCGGCTCGAGGAGCACGCGCCCGGCCTGCGCAGCCACGTGGTCGACACGACGGTCACGTCACCGCTGTCGCTGCAGCGCCGCGACCCGAACCTCGTGGGCGGCGACGTCGGCGGCGGCTCGGCGGCCCCGGACCAGCTCCTGGTGTTCCGGCCGGTCGCCGGCTGGTCGTCCTACCGGCTGCCGGTCGACGGGCTGTGGATGTGCGGCGCCGCGTCGCACCCGGGCGGCGGCGTGCACGGCCTGTGCGGCCGCAACGCCGCGAAGGCGCTGCTGCGGGTGGACCGGTTCGGCGTCTAGGCCCGGACCGGCTAGCCCTTGAGGAGCGCGGCGAGCTCGAAGTGCATGGGGTCGGTGTACTTCCAGTCGCAGCCCCAGCGGAAGCCCCACCGCTTGAAGATGTTGACGACCTCCGGGTGCATGGTCCCCTGGATGCCGCGGTAGTTGGTCGAGGCGTCCATGTCGATCGCGATGCCCCAGGTGTGCAGCGAGATGCTGTTCTCCGGGTTGCGCTCGATGAAGCGCGGGACGTAACAGCCGTCGTAGGTGGTCAGGCTCGACGCGAGGCCGGCGTCGACGACGTCCTGGAGCGCTCCGCGCAGCTGCGTGAGCATGAGCCGGTGGCAGGTGACCCGGCCCATAATCGGCAGCGTCTCGGTGCGGATGTTCTCCCGCACCCAGCGGGAGTCGGGCTGGATCGTGCCGTCCGGGAAGTACCGGTAGGAGAAGGCGCCGAAGGCCTTGGCCGCCCGGCTGCCGGTGAGAAAGGCGACCGGGTTGGCGGCCGGCGGCGTCAGCAGGTCGACCACGGCGCCCTTCCCGGTGACCTGGCGGACCTTCTCGGCCAGCGCGACGGGGTCGCGGTCCTTGCCGGCGGTCAGCAGCATGGCGGTGGACGACGGGAGCCCGAGGGCCCGGGCGGTCGCGTCGTCGACGATGAGGTCGCTGCCGGGGACGCCGGTGGTGGCGAGCGCGCCGAGCCGCAGCGTCGAGCCGGTGCCCGTGGCGGACGGGGCGAGCGCGACGTCCTTGCCGAGCGTCAGGCCGAGGGCCTTGGCGGTGTCGTGCGAGGCGACGGCCTCCCCGCGGGCGATCGACTGCCAGACGGCGGTGGCCTCGGCGGTGCCCTCGGCGGCGAAGGTGCGGAACGTCGACGGGTCGATACCGATCGCCTTGACGTCCTTGCCGCCGATCCTGACGGTCCCGGCGCGGAAGGCCAGGGCGCCACCGGACGGGGAGAGCTCGGCGAGCTTGCGAACCGCACCCGGGCTGAGCGTCCTGCTCCCGAGCACCAGGACGTCCGGGCGCAGGCGCTGGGTGAGCGCGGCCACGGGGACGTCGACCGGGGCGCGGCCGCGGTCGGGGGCGGCGGCCTGGGTGGCGGCCGGGGCGCTGGGCGCCGGCTCGGAGGCCACGACCGTCAGCGGCTCAGCCGGCTGAGCGACCTCGTCGGCGTCCTGGGGGGCGGAGGAGCACCCGGTCAGGACCACCAGGCCCGCCGCCGCCAGCAGGCAGGCGGCACCGGTGGCCGGTCGACGGAACGGGTTCAGCACCGCTGAGCACTCCCGACGTGATGAGGCGGACGAGGTTGGCGAGCCGGACCTGACCGCCTCGGTCAGCGCAACGATACGGGTCGGCCCTGGTGACGGTGCCCCCTCGTGTCCGGATCGTCCAGCCGCGGTCTCAGCTAGCTGCGGACTGAGGCAGCACGGCCCCGCGCGCGTGGATCGCCTCGCGCTCGTGCTCGGACAGCCCGCCCCAGACGCCGTACGGCTCGCGGGCGGCCAGAGCGTGGCTGCGGCACTGCTGCAGGACGGGGCAGCTCGCGCAGACGGCCTTGGCGGCGGCCTCGCGGTTGCTGCGCCGGGGGCCGCGCTCGCCTTCGGGGTGGAAGAACAGCTCGGTGTCCTTGCCCCGGCACGCGCCGCGCAGCTGCCACTCCCACAGGTCCGACTGGGGTCCTGGGAGGCGCGAGATGTCCGTCATGGTGGGTCCCCTCGTCGGTGCGGGCCAGGGTCTGGGGCTCGCTCGGTGTCCAACCTAGTACCGCTTCACAAGTTGTTCAACCCTTGGAAGCAATCACGTGCTGTGACATGGACCGCGTCAGATGTTCCTCAAGTCGGGTTGTGCGCTGATCCCCGCCACCCCATCCTTCGTGGATGGACGACGAGCGGATCGATGACCGGGGACCCCGGTTGACCGTCGCCGCGGTCGCCCACCGGCTGGGGGTCGCTCCGGCGACCCTGCGCACCTGGGACCGGCGGTACGGCCTCGGTCCCGGTGAGCACGCGGCCGGAGCGCACCGCCGCTACTCCCCGGACGACGTCCTGCGTCTGCAGACGATGCGCCGCCTCACCCTGGAGGGGGTCCCGCCGGCAGAGGCGGCGCGGGTCTCGCTCGGCGCACCGCTGGTGCCGGCGGGCCCGTCGTCGCCGACCGGTCCGGTGCTGCCGTCCGGGCCGCTGCCCGCCCGCGACGGCCGTCTCGGCGCGCGCCGCGGC
>JAOPVV010000379.1 GCA_025966005.1 Frankiales bacterium | reverse complement strand
TCACGGCGTGGAAGCCCTCGAGGTGCACGAGCCGGGGAGGAAACGGCAGCGCAACGTCGAACCGACCTGCCATGCGCTCTCCTCGCCTGGCTCTCGCCGCCTCCGCCGCCCTGCTGGCCACCGGTCTCGCCGTGCCCTCGCTGGCCGCCGACGCCCCGACCACGACGGACGGCTGCCTGTCCAGCGTGCCCGAGCCGGGCAGCAGCGAGCCGGTGCAGATCTGCTGGTCGATCCACAAGCCGGCGGGCGCCTCGGCCAAGAAGCCCGTCCCCATGGTGCTGCACAGCCACGGCTGGGGCGGCAGTCGCACCCCGGACGCCGCGTCCTTCAGCAGCTGGCTCGACAAGGGCTTCGGCATCCTGTCGTTCGACCAGCGCGGGTTCGGCGAGAGCGGCGGCCTCGCGCACGTCGAGAACCCCGACCTCGAGGGCAAGGACGTCCAGAGGGTCGTCGACCTCGTCGCCGGCCTCGACTGGGTCGCCAAGCAGAGCAAGGGCGACCCGGTGCTCGGCGCGATCGGCGGGTCGTACGGCGGTGGCTACCAGTTCGTCGGCGCGTTCAGCGAGCTGCGCGACAAGGGCCGCACCCGCTTCGACGCGCTCGCCCCCGAGATCACCTGGTTCGACCTCAAGGAGAGCCTGGCGCCGCAGGAGGTCCCGCGCGCCACGTGGCAGGTCGCCCTGCAGGGCATCGGCGCCAAGGACGAGCCGCAGGAGCTCGTCGCCGGCTTCGGCTACGGCGTCGCGACCGGCAACTGGCCCGGTACGGGCGACACCCCCATCAGCGACCTGGACGCGTTCTTCGAGAAGAACGGCCCGAAGTGGCACGTCAGCCAGGGCCGCAAGCTCGACATCCCGGTGCTGTTCGGCCAGGGCATCACCGACAACCTGTTCAACCTGAACCAGGGCCTGAAGAACTACGACCAGGCGCTGACCCCTAAGGCCCGCGCCCGCAGCATCTTCGTCGGCTACAACGGCGGCCACGCGCTGCCGAACGTCCTGCCGATGGGCTACGGGACGGCCGGCGACCCCTGCTCCACCAAGCTCGGCAGCGAGAGCTTCGAGGCTCTGTCGCAGCGCTTCATGCAGCTCAACCTGAAGCGGATCGCCACCGGCCTCACCGGGTTCGGCGACTACCACCTGTCCACAGCTGACGGCGCCTGCCTCACGCTCGACAGCGTCACGCCCAACACGGCCGTCGAGCTCGGCTCGCTCGTCACGCAGACCGGTGCCGGCGTCGGCGTCGCCCACGAGCTCGCCGCCGGCCCGCTGACCGTCGCCGGGCAGCCGACCGTCGACACGGTGCTGACCGCGCTCGGCGTCCAGAACCGCGCGTTCTTCGCCCTGTCCGTCGGCACCACTCCCGCCGACGCGAGGGTCGTCGCCAACAACACGATGCCGCTGTCCGCCGACCTCCCCGTCAGCGGCGAGAGGCGGTCCTTCGAGCTGCCGGCCGTCGCCGTGCAGGTGCCCGCCGGGCAGAAGCTCTTCCTGACCGCGTCGCCGATCAGCGACATGTTCGCGGGCACGAGCAGTCGCACGCCCGGAGCGATGCTGCTGGACAGCACGGTGGTCCGGCTGCCCGTCGTCCGCTAGGACGCTTGCTCCTGGCCGCGGGGTGAGCGACCCTGCGGCCATGAGCGAGGCCACCCCGCAGCTGCGCGTCGGCGACACCGAGCGGCGCGCGGTCGACGACCGCCTCCTCTCCGCGGTCGGCGACGGGGTGCTGACCCTGTCGGAGTACGACGAGCGGTCGGCGGAGCTGTGGCAGGAGTCGCGCACCCGCGCTGACCTGGACCGGCTCGTGGCGGACCTGCCGGCGCCGTCGACCGCCGTCCAGCCGGCCGCGGCGTCGGGGACCCGTCCGGTACGGGTCGTCGCGGTCATGTCCGAGGACCGGGTCAGCCGTCCGGTGCAGCCGGGGCAGGACGTCGTCGGCTGGGCCGTCATGGGCAGCGCCGTCGTCGACCTGCGCCGCGAGGACCTGCCCGACGGCACCCGCGTCAAGGTGCGGGCCGTCATGGGCGAGGTCCAGGTGCAGGTCCCGCCCGGCACCGACGTGCACCTCACCGGCCTGTCCGTGATGGGCGACCGCAAGGTGCGGGTCAAGGCCGAGGGCGGCAAGACGCTGCACCTCGACGCCTACGCCGTGATGGGCTCGGTGAGCGTCACCGTCGGCGACGGCAGCGTCGTGCCCGCCGCACCGCACGGCGGCCACCTGGCGCACGCGCCCCGGGCGGTGCAGCGGGCTGCGGACGTCCAGCGGTACGTGCCGACGGCCCCCGCACCGGGCCGCCGGAAGGGCCGGTTGGCGCAGCGGCTGGCCCCCTTCGCCGTCCCGCTCGCGCTCGTCGGCGTGGTGGCCTCGGGGACGGACGGACGCTCGGTCTTCGGCAGCAGCGACGTCTCCGTGCCGGAGGGTCAGGACTCCGCTGCCGTGAGCGTGCTGTTCGGCAGCGTCCGGGTCGTCGTCCCGGACGGCGCGCGCATCGAGACCGACGGGCTCGTCGTCTTCGGCAGCACCGACTGCAGCGCCTGTGCGGTCTCCGACCCCGGCGGTCCCGTCGTCGAGGTGCGGCGCCTCGGCGGGTTCGGCAGCGTCGAGATCCTCACCGTGACGCAGGCGCGCGAGGAGGACCGGGAGGACGACGACGAGGACGCCGACGTCCCCGTGGACGAGCCCTAGCTGCCGTCGGCCTGCTCGGCCAGGAAGCGCTCCAGCTCGTCGCCGAGCTCGTCCGCCGTGGGCAGCGCGCCGCCCATGTCCGCCAGCAGGCTGCGCGAGCTCCCGGAGCGGTACGCGTCGTACTGCCCCTCCAGGGCCGTGACGACGGCGGCGACCTCCTCGGAGGCGGCGACCTGCGCGTCGATCTGCGCCTGCACCTGGCCGGCGGCCTCCTCGAGGGCCGAGGTGTCGAAGCGGAGCCCCGACAGGCCGGCCACGGAGCCGAGCAGCGCCAGGGACGCGGGGGCGTACGACGTGTCGGCCAGGTAGTGCGGGACGGCCACGGCGAAGCCGGCGGCGTCCTTGCCGGCCTGCCCGAGGCGGTACTCCAGCAGGTGGCCGGCGCTCGAGGGGACCTGCACCGTGCCGACCCACTTCTCGTACGACGCGATCGTCTCGGGCCGGCTCGCGTGGGCGATCACGCCCAGCGGGCGGGTGTGCGGGACCGCCATCGGGATCGCGTTGAGGCCGACGGTCAGCCGTACGCCGAGCTGCTCCACGAGCAGCTGCACGGCCGCGAGGAACAGCTCCCAGTGGACGTCCGGCTCGGGGCCGGCGAGCACGAGGAACGCCGTGCCCTCGGCGTCGTGCGCCAGGTGCAGGGCCAGCTGGGGGTCGGCGTAGTCGGCCCAGTGGTCCTCGTCGAAGGTCATGAGCGGCCGGCGCGCGCGGTAGTCCAGCAGCGCGTCGACGTCGAAGGTGGCCACGACGCGGGAGCCGTGTGCGGTCAGCAGCGCCTCGCGGGCGAGCCGCTTGGCGGCGCCGGCGTCGACGAAGCCGTCCAGCGCCTGCACGAGGACAGGGGCGTCCAGCTCGGGCAGGTCGAGCTCGAGGTCGAACAGGTCACGCGGGTCGCGGCGGGCCACTGAGGTGCTCCTCCTGCTGGTGGACGTCCTGTCAGGGAACGCCCGGCGGTGGTGGCGGTGTTCCGCGTGACGGCCGTCACTACGCTGGCCGCATGAGTCTCAACGTCGCCACCATGCTCCGGGAGTCCGCGAACGCGAACCCCGAGAAGCCGCTCTGCCACATCAACGAGCTGACCTTCACCTACGCCCAGGTCGACGAGCTGTCGGGGCGGGTGGCGTCGGCGCTGCTCGCCACCGGTCTGCAGCGCGGCGACAAGGTCGCCCTTCAGCTGCCGAACCTGCCGCAGTTCCTGTTCACCTACTTCGGCCTCATGAAGGCCGGCCTGGTGATGGTCCCGCTCAACCCGCTGCTGCGCGCTCCCGAGGTGAAGTACCACCTGCAGGACAGCGACGCGAAGGTGCTCATCACCTTCGAGATGTTCGCGGAGGAGGCCTTCAAGGGGGCCTCCGAGCTCGAGGGCATCACGACGTACGTCGTGAACAAGCCGGGCAACGACCAGCGGCCCGAGGGCACGAAGCACTTCGACGAGCTGTACTTCGCCGACGACACCCGCGACATCGTCCCGACCGACGCCGACGAGACGGCCGTGCTGCTCTACACGAGCGGTACGACCGGCAAGCCCAAGGGCGCCGAGCTCACGCACCTGAACCTGTACATGAACTGCACCGTCGCCGGCGAGCTCTTCGAGTTCCAGGAGACCGACATCGGTGTCGCGGTCCTGCCGCTGTTCCACGTCTTCGGCCTGTCGAGCGTGCTGAACACGAGCGTCCGCTACGGCGGCACCATCGTGCTCGTCCCGCGCTTCGAGCTCGAGCCCGTCGTGGACGCGATCGCCAAGCACGGCTGCACGATCTTCAGCGGCGTGCCGACGATGTACTTCGGGCTGCTCAACATGGACACCTCGGGCAAGGACCTGTCCTCGCTGCGCGTCGGCGTCTCGGGCGGCGCGGCGATCCCGGGCGAGGTCATCAAGGCGTTCGAGGAGAAGTTCCCCGGCTGCGTGGTCCTGGAGGGCTACGGGCTGTCGGAATCGACGAGCACGACGACGTTCAACGTCAACGCCGAGCAGCGCAAGGTGCTCTCGATCGGCAAGCCGATCTGGGGCGTCACCGTGCGGGTGGTTGACGAGCAGGGCGAGCCGCTGCCGGCCGGCGAGGCGAACGTCGGCGAGATCGTCATCCGCGGCCACAACATCATGAAGGGCTACTACAAGAACCCCGAGGCGACAGCGGAGGCCTTCGCGGGCGGCTGGTTCCACACCGGCGACCTCGCCTACGCCGACGAGGACGGCTACCTGTTCATCGTCGACCGCAAGAAGGACCTGGTCATCCGCGGCGGTTACAACGTCTACCCCCGCGAGGTCGAGGAGGTGCTGTACGAGCACCCCGCGGTCGCCGAGGCCGCCGTCGTCGGCCGGCCCGACCCGAAGCTCGGCGAGGAGGTGCTGGCGTTCGTCGCGCTCAAGCCGGGCGCCGACGCGACGCCGGACGAGCTGGTGGCGTTCGCCAAGGAGCGGCTCGCCGCGTACAAGTACCCGCGCGAGGTGCGCATCGTCGGCGAGCTCCCCAAGGGCGCGACCGGCAAGATCCTCAAGAAGGAGCTGCGGGCGTAGCCCGGCTCAGCCGAACAGCACGGCGGCCAGCGTGCCGCCGAGCTCGGTGCAGGCCGCGAGGTCGTCGCGCGAGGGGTCGCCGGTGACGCTGACGACCGCTGCCGACTGCTTCCAGCCGAGCCCCCCGGCGACCTTGAGCACGCTGCGCTCGGCCCCGGCCGTGTCGTCCTGGCCGTGCACCCACAGCCCGAACGGCAGGCCCGCCGTCTCCTGCAGCACCGGGTAGTACGTCAGGTCGAAGAAGTGCTTGAGCGCCCCGGACATGTAACCGATGTTGGCCGGCGTGCCGAGCAGCACCGCGTCGGCGGCCAGCACGTCGACGGGGCCCGCCGCCAGCGCCGCCCGGGTCACCACCTCGACCTCGGCCAGCTCGGGGTCGCGGGCACCCTCGAGCACCGCTTCGAGCAGCGCCTGCATCGCCGGCGAGGGCGTGTGGTGGACGACGAGGAGCCTGGGCACCGGGCCATCCTGCCTGTGGACGTGCGGGCGGGTGGCGCACCGGCCGCTAGCGTGGGACGGCGTGACGGGCATCCGGGCCAAGAAGGCGCTCAAGGCGCTCGACGCCGCCCTCGGCGCCGTCCCCGGCTCGCAGGAGCGTCCCGGCCAGCGGGCGATGGTCGAGGCGGTCGCGACCGCGCTGGGGTCGAGGGAGCACCTGCTCGTGCAGGCCGGGACCGGTACCGGCAAGTCCCTCGGCTACCTCGTCCCCGCGCTCGCCTCGGGCAAGCGGATCGTCGTCGCCACCGCCACCAAGGCCCTGCAGGCGCAGCTGGTCGACAAGGACCTCCCGCGGCTGGTCAAGGCGCTCGCCCCGGTGCTGGGCCGCACCCCGACGTACGCCCTGGCGAAGGGGCGCGGCAACTACGTCTGCCTGCAGCAGGTGCACGGTGGGCCGGGAGCACGTGAGGACGAGCCCGAGTCGCTGTTCGACGGCCCGCAGTCCTCCCTCGGCTCACAGGTGCTCAGGCTGCGCGAGTGGGCGGGCGAGACCGAGACCGGTGACCGCGACGAGGTGCCCTTCCCCGTGCCGGACCGGGCCTGGCGCCAGGTGTCGGTCAGCGCGCGGGAGTGCCTGGGCAGCAGGTGCCCGGACCGCGTCGACTGCTTCAGCGAGAAGGCGCGCGAGGCGGCCAAGGAGGCCGACGTCGTCGTCGCCAACCACACCCTGCTGGCCCTCGACGTCTTCACCGGCGTGCAGGTCCTGCCCGAGCGCGACGCCGTCGTGCTCGACGAGGCGCACGAGTTCGTCTCGTCGGTGACCGAGGCGCTCTCGCACGAGCTGTCGACGCCCGAGGTGAAGCGCGCGGTGGCCGCCGCCGACGCGCTGGTCGCCGTCGCGACGATCAGCCGGCTCGAGGACGCCCGCGACGGGCTCGAGGGCGTGCTGCAGCTGCTCGAGCCGGGGTGGGTGCGCCAGCTCGACGCCCACAGCCTGGACGTCATCGCGCTGCTCGAGTCCGCGGCCACCGCCGCCTGCAGCGAGATCAGCCGCGACATGAGCGGTGACGAGTCGCTCAAGGACGACGACGTCGAGCTGGCCCGGCGCGAGCGGGCGAAGGCGGGCCTGCAGGCGGTCGCCGAGGCGGCCAGGGAGATCGGCACCCCGTCCGTGTCGAGCGCGGTCTACGCCACCGCCGACGGGACGACCACGCGCCTGCGGGTCTCGCCGCTGCGGGTCGGCGGGGCGCTGGGCAGCCGGCTGTTCGGCGAGACCACCGTCATCGCGACCAGCGCCACGCTGACGCTCGGCGGGTCGTTCCGGCACGCCGCTCAGCAGCTCGGCCTGACCTGGCTGGCCGGCTCACCCGTCGACGAGACCGGCGAGCAGCACGACGGTCGCGAGCCGGCCGCCGTCGACGAGGCCCTGGCCGGCGACGAGGAGTCGCCACCACCCCGCTGGAGGCACCTCGACGTCGGCAGCCCGTTCGACTACGCCCGGCAGGGCCAGCTGTGGGTGGCCCGCCACCTGCCCGACCCGGGCCGCATGGCCGTGTCGTGGGCGCGCGAGGTCGACCAGCTGCTGATCGAGCTGGTGCAGGCCGCCGGCGGCCGGACCCTGGGGCTGTTCAGCTCGACCGCCGCCGCCGGGCGCGCGGCCGCCGCCGTG
>JAOPVV010000374.1 GCA_025966005.1 Frankiales bacterium | reverse complement strand
ACCTGCCGCCCGGGGTCCGGGCCGTCGTCCGAGGCGTCGCCGCCGAGGGCCGCGTCGACGCTGCCGTCGTCCTCGCCGTCCTCCGGTGCGGGCGCAGGGGTGCCGCCGCCGGACGGGCCGTCGCCGTCGGGCTCGTCGCCCTCGGGGGCGGCACGGTCCTGGAAGGGGTCCGGCGGTACCGAGTCGAGCGCGTCGTCGAGCTGCTGCTCGTCCAGCCCCGGGGCCTCGAACGGGGTGCGGCGCCGGCGGTGCGGGAGGGCGAGGCGGGCCGCGGTGCGGACGTCCTCGGTGGTGACCTCGTCGCGCCCGGCCCAGGCCGCCAGCGCCATCGCGGCCTTGGCGGTCACGAGATCGGCGCGCAGGCCGTCGACGTCGAAGGCGGCGCAGACGGTCGTGACCTCCTGCAGCGCCCGGTCCGACAGCACCACCGTCGTCAGCCGGTCACGCGCCACCGTGATGCGCTGCGCGAGATCCGCGTCCGCCGCGGCGTACAGGGCCGCGAAGCCGGACGGGTCGGCCTCGTACGCCAGGCGCTTGCGCACCACGTCGGCGCGCTCGACCGGGTCGCGCGTCGCCGCGACCTCGACGGTCAGTCCGAAGCGGTCGAGCAGCTGCGGGCGCAGCTCGCCCTCCTCGGGGTTCATCGTCCCGACGAGCAGGAAGCGCGCGGCGTGCTGCACCGACACGCCCTCGCGCTCCACGTAGGAGGTGCCGAGCGCCGCGGCGTCGAGCAGCAGGTCGACCAGGTGGTCGTGCAGCAGGTTGACCTCGTCGACGTAGAGCACGCCGCGGTGGGCCCCGGCCAGCAGGCCGGGCTCGTACGCCGAGACGCCGGTGGTCAGGGCCTTCTCGAGGTCGAGCGAGCCGACCAGGCGGTCCTCGCTGGCGCCGACCGGGAGCTCGACCAGGCGCGCCGGACGCGACTCGGCGTCGGCCGGGCCGTGCGGACCGTCGGGGCAGCGCGGGTCGGGGTCGGCGGGGTCACAGGAGAAGCGGCACCCCGCGACGACGCGGACGGCCGGCAGCAGCGCGGCCAGTGCGCGCACGACGGTGGACTTCGCCGTGCCCTTCTCGCCCCGGACCAGCACGCCGCCGACGGCCGGCGAGACCGCGTTGACGACCAGCGCGAGGCGCAGGTCGTCGAGGCCGACGACGGCCGAGAAGGGGTAGGTCATGACCGGGTGGTGCCTTCCTCGGGGTCCGCGCCCCGGGTGGACGTCTCGACGGCGGAAGTGTCTGGCTCGCCCCGGCCGATGGATCGGACGGGGACACAGTGGCGGGACCGCGCCGGAGTCTCACCGGCTTCCTTCTCCTGCTGTCGCTAGCGGCGTCAGCGTAGCCGTCCGGTCGCAGCCCTCTGGCGTCGGCCGGCGCTCAGGCGGGGAGCGCCACGGCGGCCGGCAGCCGGTCGTAGACGGCGAGGTGCTGCCGGGCGCTGCTCAGCCAGGTGAAGCGGCCCGCAACGTCCCGGCCGGCCGCGACCAGGCGCTCCCGCAGGGGTCGGTCGTGCAGCGCCGCGTCGAGGGCGGCGGCGAGGCCGTCGACGTCGCCGACCGGCACGAGCAGCGCGTCCCGACCGTCGACGAGGTACTCGCGGAACACCGGCAGGTCGCTCGTCACCACCGGTACCCCGGCGCTCATCGCCTCCAGCACGGCCAGGCCGAAGCCCTCCTTCACCGAGGGGAACGCCAGGACGTCGGCCGCGGCGTACCAGGGGGCCATGTCCTGCTCCGGCACGGTGCCGACGAGCACCACGTCGGTGCCCAGCTCGAGCCCGAGCTCCGGCAGCTCGGCCAGGACGGCCTCCTTGTACGCGCGGTGGTCCTGGAAGGAGTGGCCGCCGACGACGGCCAGCACCGGCCGCCGGCCCTCGAGCCGGGCGAGCGCCCGGACGAGGGAGTCGCTGCCCTTGCGCGGCTCGACGCCGCCGACGGCCAGGACGAGGGGGCGCCCGTCGGGGGCGACCTGCGCGCGCAGCTCGGCCGCGCGGGCCCGGTCGGCGTGGCGGAAGCGCGCGACGTCGACGCCGTTGGGCACCACGCCGGCCCGGACGCCGTGGTCGCGCTGCAGGATCTCCCGCCAGACCTCGGTGACGGCCAGGACGACGTCGGGCTCCAGGATCGCCTGACGCTGGCAGTCCATGAGCATCTGCGTCGAGAAGTCGTCGACGTGGTGCACGGTCCGCACGACAGGCACGCCCGTGCCGCTGTCGCGGACCCTCGCCGCGGCGCGGGCGCTCATGCAGTCCTGCGCGTGCAGGACGACGTCGGGCTGTCGGCGCACCAGATCGGCGAGACCGGCCTCCAGGCAGTCGATCCCACCGGCGACCTTCTCCTCGAGCGTCGTCGTGCCGACCGGCCCGGGGATCAGGGTGGACGGCACGCGCACCGGCCGGAAGAACCCCGTACCGGGCTCGCCCAGTGCCACCACCTGCACCGGGACGCCGAGGTCGGCCAGCGCCTCGGCCAGCGCGAGCGTGTGCACCACGCCCCCGCGGGGCTTGGTGGAGTAGGTCAGCAGCGCGAGCGGCCTCATGGCCGGGTCTCGGCGACCTCGGGACGGCGCAGGACGAGGGCGGCCGCCGCGTAGGCGCCGCGGGCGTTCGTCTCGGGCACCAGGCAGCCCGCCGCCTCGAGCACGGCCCGCTGACGGCTGTAGACCTGCGGGTCGGCCTCGGTGCCGAGCAGGTAGGCGACGACGACCGGGCCGCCGTCCGCTGACAGCTCGGCGCAGACGGGCGCGAGCTGTCCGGCGGGGTCCTCGTGCGCGCCGTGCCCGAGGACGACGTCCAGCAGCACGACGCCGACGTCCGTCTCGTCGCGCACCGCCGCCAGCAGCTCCAGCCGGCTGCTCGGGTCGATCATCGGGTGCGGCCGCCCGACCGTGAACTCCTCGGCGCCCAGGTCGAGCAGGACGTGCGCTCCCGCCGGCGCCGCGTCGGCGGTGTTCTCCTTGCGCAGAGGCTCGTTCGAGTAGACCGGCCCGAGCAGGCCCTCGAGCACGAACTGCGCCTCGTAGCAGAGGGTCCCGCCGCTGAACAGCCCGCGCACCCGGGTCCGCGACGCCGGGAGACGGCCGGCCGCCTCGGCGACGCGGGCCGCCAGGCCGGTCGTGACGTCGGGCGGGGTCGCCCCGGCGAGGCGCGCGGCGGCCAGCGCGCCCTGCTCGAGGGTCGCGGCCTGGGTGACGCCGTCGGGCGCCTCGACCTCGGTCAGGCCGAGGAACACCGCGACGGCCGGGGTGCCGGTGCACTCGGCCAGCACCGCGGCCGCGGACGCCGGGGACGCCGGCTTGGAGACCAGCAGCACCGCGGCGGTCCCGGGGTCCGCGTCCAGCGCACGCGCGGCCAGCTGCGCCATCCGTCCGCCCACCGCCTCGGACAGGTCGCGCCCACCGACCCCGACGACCTGCGACACCCGCACCCCCCAGCGGTCGAGCAGCGCGGACACCTCCTGCGCGCCCGTGCCGGCCGCGGCGACGACCCCGACGGCGCCGCCGTCGGTGCTGCCCAGGGCGTTGGCGAACCCGAGCCCGGTGCCGCCGAGCACCGCGGTGCCTGCGCCGGGGCCCATCACGAGCAGGCCGAGGGCGGCCGCCCGCTCCTTGAGCTCGACCTCCTGGTCCAGCGGCACGTTGTCGCTGAACAGCAGGACGTGCAGGCCGGCGGTCAGCGCGTGGTGGGCCTCGAGCGCCGCGTGCTCGCCGGGCACCGACACGATCGCGACGTTCAGGCCCTCGGTGCGCCGGACGGCCTCGGCGATGCTCGCCGGCGGCTCCTGGTGCGCGCCGGCCTGCGGCGCCTGCTGCTCGCTGAACACCGCCTGCTCGCCGGCGTCCAGCGCCGCCCCGGCGGTCTGCTCGTCGTCGGCCTTGACCGCCAGGACGAGGTCGTTCGCCCCGAGCCCGTCCAGCTCGCCCCCGGAGAACCCGGCCGCGGCCAGGTCGTCGAGGCCGCGGGCGTTGGCGAGGGTCGCTCCGGCCCAGCTGACGCCGTCGAGCGCGTCCATGCTCGCCGTCCCGAGCATGAGCAGCATGGAGTCGACGTAGGAGTCGCGGTGCACCCGCAGCCCGGACGTGGTCATGACGCCTGCCCGGCAAGGGCCTGCGGCAGGGCGATGGTCGTGCCGACGTCGGGCTTGCCGGCGGCCGCGTCCGCGAGCAGCTCCGCAGAGGTGATGATGGCCCGGTGCCCGCCGTCCTGCAGGAAGCGCAGGGCGGCGACGATCTTCGGGCCCATGCTGCCGGGCGGGAACTGACCGTCGTGCAGGTGCCGCGCCGCCTCCTCCGGGGTGAGGTGGTGCGCGGGCCGCTGGCGCGGGGTGCCGAAGTCGAGCTGGACGCAGTCGACCCCGGTGAGCAGGTACAGCTCCGTGGCCCCCACGGCCGTCGCCAGCAGCGCGGAGGCGTGGTCCTTGTCGATCACGGCGTCGGCGCCGCGCACCGAGCCGTCGTCGTGCACCGCCACCGCGACGCCGCCGCCGCCCGCGGCGAGCACGACGTGCCCGGCGTCGAGCAGGGTCCGCACAGCCCCGACCTCGAGGACCTCCAGCGGACGCGGCGAGGCGACCACCCGGCGGTGCCCGCGACCGGAGTCCTCGACCACGGTCCAGCCCCGGGCGGCCGCCAGCTCGAGCGCCTGGTGCTCGGACAGGAAGGGGCCGATCGGCTTCGTCGGCTGGGCGAACGCCGGGTCCTGCAGGTCGACCCGGACGTGGGTCACCAGCGCGACGGCGGTCCCCGGACCGCAGCGGTCGTCGATCGCCCGGGCCAGGACGCTGCCGAGCTGTCCCTGGGTCATCGCGCAGAGCTGGTGCAGCGGCTGGACCGGCACGTCGTGCTCGGCCGCGTCCTGCTGCATCGACAGGTTGCCCACCTGCGGACCGTTGCCGTGCACGACCGCGATCTGCCAGCCCTGGTCCCGGAGTCCGGCGAGGGGTACTGCTGTGACGGCGGCGTTGGCGGCGATCTCGGGGTACGTGCCCGACTGGCCCTCCCCCGTCAGGGCGTTGCCGCCGACGGCCACGACGGCTCGTCGCGGAGCGAGGGCGTATCGGATCGGAGACGACATGTGCAGCATAGTGAACTGTGAAGGAGGCAGAAGGCAATGACCGGACGTGAGAACGAGCCGACCAGGCCGGACGAGGCGAGCGCTGCCCTGCTGCGCGACGACGACGCCGTCCCGATGCAGCTGAGCTCGTCCTGGGACCAGGCCGAGGCCCGGCTCTACCCCGCTGTGACGACCCGCCCCGACCTGTACCAGCGGGTGCTCACCATCGTCGCCCGCACCGTCGAGCGGCTCCGCGGCCTCGGTCCGTCGACGGGGGCCCTGCTCGCCGCGGCGGAGCGCGGGTCGGAGCTGGTCTCGGAGGTGATGGTGGAGCACGGGCTGTCCGCCTACGAGCTCGACCTCGACCTGCTGGCGGGCGCCGCCCTGGCCATGCGACACCGCGAGGTCGCTGCGGAGCAGGCCGCACGGCGCCGCCTGCGGCTCGTCGCCGAAGGGCACCGCGCCGGCCGGCGCTGGGTGGTGCTCGAGGAGCGCGGCCACAGCGACGGCGACCCCTTCATGCCCTACCAGCGGCTCGAGGTCGAGGTCGGCACCGGCCGGGCGCTGCTCGTGACCGCCCGCGGTGACGACGAGTTCCGGACCGTCCTGCACGGCGTCGAGGAGCTCCGCGTGGACCTGACCACCGGAGCGCTGGAGGAGGCTGCGGCCGGTGGTGTTGCACCCACGTCGCACCCCGGTCGCACCGAGCGGGAGGCCCACGTCGCGGCGCTGCAGTCCGAGGACGCCGCGCCTTGACAGACACCGGCGTGGCGGCGGAGTGTTTCCGATAGTGGACGTCCTGCCCGCTGGTGGACCCCGGACGAGAGGCCCGATGCATGACCGTCACGACCCCCGCTGAGGCTCCGGTCGGACCCGTCGCCGCGGCTCCGGTGCTCGCCGCCAGTGAGCTGGCCGAGCTGCTCACGGCCCTGCAGAGCTCCGGGCTGCGCGTCGAGGTGCCCTTGGCTGCGCGCGCCGGCGGCGCCGGTCCCGCGGACGCCGGCATGCTCTACGTCGAGGGCGTCCAGACGACGGTCCCCACCACCGCGGCGTACGTCCAGGACTCCCCCTACGCACTGCGAGGCGAGGACGACGGCAGCTGGGCGGTCTACCGCGGCGACGAGCGGCTCGCCGGCGCGGCGCTCGCCCCCCGTCCCCGGTACTACGACCTGACGACCGCAGACGGCATCCCGTACCACCAGATCGCCCTGCTGCACCTGGACTCCGTCGCCAGCACCGTGCTGCAGACCTGCGCCTACTGGGGCAACGACGACCAGTGCACGTTCTGCGGCATCGGCGTGACGCTGGCCGCCGGCCGCACCATCGCCAAGAAGACACCGGCGATGCTGGCCGAGGTGGCGCTCGCCGCGAAGGAGCTGGACGGCGCCGTCGACGCCACGCTCACGACCGGCAGCACCGCGACCCCCGACCGCGGCGCGATGTACGTGGGTCGCTGCGGCGAGGCTGTGAAGGAGGCGTCCGGGCTGCCGGTGCAGGTGCAGTTCGAGCCGCCCGCCGACCTCGACGTCATCGACCGCGTGGCCGACATGGGCATCGACTCCGTCGGCATCCACGTCGAGACCTTCGACCCCGCCGTGCTCGCCCGCGTGGCCCCGGGCAAGGCGCGCTGGGGCATCGAGGCGTACTTCGGGGCGTGGGAGCGCGCGGTCAGGGCCTTCGGCGCCGGACAGGTGTCGACGTACGTGATCCTCGGCATGGGAGAGGACGAGAAGACGACCGTCGACGGCTGCAAGCGCGCCATCGACATGGGTGTCTACCCGTTCATCGTCCCGCTCCGTCCCGTGCCCGGGAGCCTCATGCAGGACCTGCTCCCGCCGCCCAAGGAGGCCGTCGAGGCCGTGTACCGCCAGGTCGTGCCCTACCTCGCCCAGAAGGGCATGTCGGCCGCCGGCGTGGCCGCGGGATGCGCTCGCTGCCAGGCTTGCTCGGGGATGGGCGCGTTCGAGCGCTCGGACGGAGGCATGCGTGAAGGACGTCCTTCCCTCCCGCTCGTCCTCGACCGGCACTAGGACCTGTCGGCCCGTCCGCGACACGGACGAGCTGGCCGTGCACCACCGGATCCGCCGCCACGTGTTCGTCGAGGAGCAGGGTCTGTTCCCGGACGACGACCGCGACGTCCACGACGACGACCCGGCCACCGTGCACGTGCTGGGTCTGGTCGACGGCCAGCCTGCCGGCACCGTCCGGCTCTACCCGCTGGCGGGCGAGCTGTGGAAGGGCGACCGCTTGGCGGTCCTGGCCGAGCAGCGGCACTCGGGCATCGGCGGGCCGCTGGTCCGGTTCGCTGTCGCGACGGCAGCCGAGCGCGGCGGCCGTCGCATGGACGCCACCGTCCAGGCCGTCAACACGGCCTTCTTCGTCGGCCTCGGCTGGACGCCGGTCGGCGAGCCCGTCGAGCACCTGGGCGTGCCGCACCAGGCGATGACGATCGGCTTCTGATGGGCCCCTCAGCCGTGCAGGTGGGTGACGCCCTCCGCCGTCAGGTCGAACACCGTGACCTCCCGACCACCCGCGGCCAGTCGCACGAGGCCGCTGTCGTCGAGCTCCCCGAGCGGCTCGGCGGTCAGACCCCGGGCGCGGAACCCCTCGAGGCACTCCGCCACCCGGTCGGCGGGGCAGGTCAGCAGGAACGCGAAGCACGGGAAGCAGGCGAGCCAGTCCTGCAGCGGCACGCCGTCGGGCACGGGCAGCACCTCCAGGTCGACGACCACCCCGAGGCGGTTGGGCTCCAGCAGCATCGCCAGCGATCCCACCAGACCGGCCATGCTCACGTCCTTCGCGGCCACGGCCGCACCACTGGTGGCGAGCTCGGCCAGCAGCCGGACGTCACCGGCGAGCCGGTCGCCGCGCTCGTCGAAGGACGGGAAGAACAGGAAGTCCTCGCGCATGCGACCCTCCAGGCAGCAGCCGAGCACCAGCACCTGACCCGCAGCGGCGTGCGTCGCCGACAGCACCCGGTCCGCGCGGCCCACGCCGAACGCCGACAGCGCCGGCGGCCCGTCCGTGCGCGTGAGGTGACCGCCGACGACCGGGACGTCGTACAGCCCTGCGGCCCACCGCATCCCGCGCAGCGCCTCCCGCGAGACGTCCTCCGGTCCGACCACCGTGTCCAGCAGGGCCACCGGTCGCGCGCCCATGGCGGCCAGGTCGTTGACGTTGGCCAGCACGGCGGCGATGCCCGCGCCGTACGGGTCGGCCGCGACGAACGCCGGCAGGATCGCCTCGCCGCCGACCACCACCTGGCCCTCGCCCGCCGGCAGCACCGCGCCGTCGTCGCCCGGGCCGGCGTACCAGTCGCCCCCGCCGAAGACCTCCGCGACCAGTCCGATGTCGGCCTTGGCGAGCACTCCGGGCGACGTCCGGATCCCCGCGGCGAGGGCGTCCAGATCGGTCATGCGGTCCTCCGGAGGGGCCTCGGCGACGGTCCCCGGTGTCTACCATCGTGAACGTCGTGCCGACCTTCCTCACCCTCCCGTCCCGCACCGCCAAGCCCCGGCGGAGCGGCATCACCCACGTCCTCGACAAGGGCCTGCCGGTCGGCGAGGTCCGCGGGCTGCTCGAGGTCTGCGGCGACGTGGTCGACGTGTGGAAGCTCGGCTGGGGCACCGCCTACCTCGACCCGGGGCTCGAGGCCAAGCTCGCCCTGCTCGACGAGCACGGCGTGCTGGGTTGCGCCGGCGGCACCCTGCTCGAGGTCGCCTGGCAGCAGGACGCCGTCGCCGGCTACCTCGACTGGTGCGCCGACGTCGGGTTCCCGTGCGTCGAGGTCTCCTGCGGCGTGGCCGCGATGACCCGGCAGGACAAGCGCGCGCTGGTCGAGCTGGCCGCCGAGCGCTTCATCGTGCTGGCCGAGGTCGGCGCCAAGGACCCCGACCTCGCGGTCGCCCCCGAGGCCTGGGCGGCCGAGGCCAGCGCCGACCTCGCCGCCGGTGCCACCTGGATCATCACCGAGGGCCGCGAGTCGGGGACGGTCGGGTTGTTCGAGCCCGACGGCAGCGTGCGGTCCGACGTCGTCGACGCCGTCGTCGCCGCGGTCGGGGTGGGCACCACCGTCTTCGAGGCCCCCCGCAAGGACCAGCAGGCCTGGCTGGTACGGCGGTTCGGCGCCGACGTGAACCTGGCGAACATCGCCCCGGCCGAGGCGCTCGGCGTCGAGGCGCTGCGGCTCGGCCTGCGCGCGGACACCTTCGACGCGCACCCGAGCCGGGTCCGCACATGACGACGGTCCCCGAGCGGTACCGCGAGGTGTCGATCACCGACGTCGACGTGCCTCTCGAGGCCGGGCCGCTCCGGGCGCTGCTCAGGTCGCGCCCGGTGTACCGCCGCACCCGGTACGTCGTCGTGCGCCACGGCCTGCAGGCGGCGCTGGTCGAGGTCGACAAGCAGCCCTCCGACGCGCTGTTCTGGGACGTCCTGGACGTGCGGCTGCTCGCCCGGCCCGACGAGACGGCCTGGATCGTGCGACCCGACCTCGACCCCGGGATCCCGAGCGACCTCGCCCGCGCGGCGGCGGACGCGCCGCACGCGCGCTGCGTCGTGCTGGAGGGGCGGTACGGCCACATCAGCTTCGTGCTGGACAGCACGCCGTTGCGCCTGCACGTGCTCGACGTGGTGCCGCCCGAGCCGGCGAAGCTGCTCGACCAGGTCCGGCGGGTGCTCGACACGGCGGAGGACCTGCCCGGCGTCCTGCCGGTCCCGCAGGTGGTCGACCTCGGCTCGCTGGTGCCGGACGGCGCGACCGGCGACTACCTGCTGCCCTGCCGCGGTGGGGGCATGGACGTCCCGGGCACGACCGTGCACTACCTCGACGAGGTGCCGCCCCGCCAGGACTGGACCCTGCTGGGCTGCGCCCGCTCCCGGGCCATCCACGAGGCCCTGTACGACGCTGACGTGCGCCAGGTCGACACGTGCCCCCGGGTCCTGGCGCAGGACGTCGTGCTGGCGCCGGGCGAGGTGCTGCTCACCAAGTGCTGCCTGCTGGAGGAGCACGTCGAGACCGACGGGCAGGTCGTCGTCGTGCCGTGGGGCGCCTCGTTCGGCCACCTGCGCGAGGCGCTCGACACTGCCGTGCGCCTCGGTCCTGCGTGACGGGCGGCAGCGCGCGGATCGCCGACTCGGCGATGTACGCCCACCTGTGGGGCACGCCCGCCGTCCGGGCCGTCTTCGCAGAGCAGGGACGGCTGCAGGGGTGGCTCGACGTGCTGGCCGCGCTCGCGCGGGCGCAGGCGGCGCACGGGACGGTCCCGGACCCGGCTGCCGAGCGGATCGGCGCGCTGCGCGCCGCTGACCTCGACCTCGAGCGGGTCGCCGCCGAGACCCGCGCCACGGGCCACTCGACGCTCGGGCTGATCCGGGTCCTCGCCGACGTGCTGCCGCCCGAGGTGCACCGGCAGGTCTACGTCGGCGCCACCGTGCAGGACCTCACCGACACGTGGACCTCGACCGCGCTACGGACCGTCCTCGACGAGGTCGGACGCGACCTGCGCCGGGTCGAGGAGCTGCTGCTCGACCTGGCCGTCGAGCACCGGGACACCCTGCAGGCAGGTCGGACCCACGGCCAGCCCGGTGCGCCGATCACCTTCGGCTGGAAGGCGGCGACCTGGGCCGACGAGGTCCGCCGCCACCTCGACCGGCTGCGCGAGGGCAGGCCACGGTGGCTGACCGGGCAGCTCGGCGGGGGTGTCGGCACCCTGGCCGCGCAGGGGCCGGACGCGCTGCTCGTGCGGGCGCGCTTCTGCGCCGAGCTCGGCCTGGCCGACCCGGGCATCTCGTGGCTGACGGCCCGGGACCGGGTCGCCGAGGTCGGCGCCGTGCTGGCGATGGTCACGGGCACCCTGGCCCGGATCGGCAACGACGTCTACGAGCTGCAGCGGCCCGAGATCGGCGAGCTCCGCGAGCCCACGGCCCCCGGCGCCGTCGGGAGCATCACGATGCCGCACAAGCGCAACCCCGAGCGCAGCGAGCACCTCGACACGCTCGCCCGGCTGGTCCGCGCCAACGCCGGCGTGCTGATGGAGGGCATGGTCGGGGCGCACGAGCGCGACGGCCGCAGCTGGAAGGCCGAGTGGGTGGCGCTGCCCGAGGTCTGCCTGCTGAGCGCCACGGCGGCGGCGATGGCCGTGGCGCTGCTCGAGGACCTCGAGGTCGACGCCGGTGCCATGCGCGCCAACCTCGAGGCGCTCGTCAGCAGCGAGCAGGCCCTGACGCTGCTCACCGGTCGCCTCGGCAAGCACGAGGCGCAGGCCGCGCTGCAGGCGAGCCTGGCTGCCGGGCAGCGGTTCTCGGACCTGCTGACCGCCGACGAGGCCGCGCAGCTGCAGCCCGACCCGGGCCAGGCGGGCGCGATGGTCGACCTCGTCGTGGCCCGCCTCCGGACCGCACGCACCGCCGAGGACGACGCGTGACCCCCGCCGGCCTGGCGCTGCTGCCGACCCCCCTCGTCGCCGCGCCACGGCTGGCCGCGGCCCTCGGCACGGCGTCGCTGCTGGTCAAGCGCGACGACCTCACCGGCTTCGCGGTCGCCGGCAACAAGGCCCGTCAGCTCGACGCGCTGCTGGCCGACGCCCGGGCGCGCGGCGCCGACGTGCTCGTCACCGGCGGCACCCTCGGGTCGAACTTCGTGCAGGCCGCAGCGGCCGGCGCGGCCTGGGCCGGTCTGCGCTGCGTGCTCGTCCTGGCCGGCCCTCCTGTCCCGCGCAGCGCCCACCCGAACCTCGCCGCGGCGCTCACCTGGGGGGCCGAGGTCCGCTTCACCGGCGACCCCGACCGGACCGCCGTCGACGGGGCCATCGACGCCGTGGCCGCCGAGCTCGCAGCAGCCGGCGCGCGACCGTACGCCTGCCCTCGCGGCGGGGCCAGCGCTGTCGGGGCCACGGGCTACCGGACCGCGGTCGACGAGCTGCTCGGCCAGCTCGACGGCGCCGACCCCGTCGTCGTGGTCGCCACCGGTGCCGGCGGCACCCTCGCCGGCTTGGTCGCCGGCGTCGTGGCCACCGGCCGACGGCTGCGGGTCGTGGGGGCGTCGGTCAGCCGTCCTGCCGACGAGGTGGCCGCCCGCGTGCTGGACCTCGCCTGCCAGGTCGCTGACCTGCGCGCCGAGCCGCGGCCGGTCGCCCAGGACGTGGAGGTGGTCGACGCGCGCGGGCCCGGGCACGGGACCGCCTCACCGGAAGGCGATCTCGCTGCGGCGACAGCCCTGCGCACCGAGGGCCTGGTCCTCGACCCCGTGTACACGGCCAAGGCGCTCGCGGCGCTGCCCGCCGTCGCCGCGGGGCGGCCCGCCCTGTTCTGGCACACCGGCGGCCTGCTCGACGCCGTCGCCGCCATGCTCGCCGAGACCACCCGCCCCACCACCGCTCCGACCTCGAGGACGACCCCGTGACCGACCTGGACCTCTCCCCCGGCCACCGACTGGGCGCGCCCCTGAACGGCCCGGCGCAGGAGCTCATCGACTCCGGCTTCCACCTGGAGAACGCCGACGCCCCGCTGCTGCACGCGGGGCTGAACCTGGCGGACCTCGCGCACGTGCTCGACCTGCGCGGCCGGGGCGTCATCCCGGCGCAGCCGGCCGCCCGCCTCGCGGCGCTGCTGCTGGAGGCGCACGGCACGGCGCCGGAGGACTTCCCCTACGACCCGTCGTTCGGCGAGCCCTACAACAGCCGCGAGCGGCACTTCACCCAGCAGATCGGCGACGACGCCGGCTGGCTGCACGCCGGTCGGCCGCGCCGGGAGGCCGTCCGCATCTCGCTGCGACTGCACCTGCGGCGTCAGATCGCCGCGCTGATCGGCGATGCCGCGGCGCTGGCCGACACCCTGGCCGTGACCGCCGCCGCGCACAGCCGCACCTGGATGCCCGACCAGACCTACCTGCAGCACGCGCAGCCGTCGACGTTCGGCCACTACCTGCTCTCGTTCGCCTACCCGGTGCTGCGCGACGCCCGCCGCCTCGTCGAGGCGCTCGACTGGACCAACACGAGCCCGGGCGGGGCGGGTTGCGTCAACGGCAGCCGGCTGCTCGACGACCGCGGGCCGGTGGCGCGCATGCTCGGCTTCGACGGGGTCATCGAGCACACCCGCGACGCCATGTGGCAGATCGACGGCCTGGTCGACGTCCTCGCCGCCGCCGCCAGCCTCGTGGGCACGCAGAGCAAGCTCGCAGAAGACCTGGAGATCTGGGCCAGCAGCGAGTTCGACTACGTCACCGTCGCCGACGGCTTCAGCCGGTCGAGCGTGCTCATGCCGCAGAAGCGGAACCCGTACGCGCTGTCGATCGTGCGCGGCGCGTCCGGCACCCTGATCGGACGGCTGACCGGCTTCCTCGCGGTGAGCAAGAGCCCGTCGGCGCGCAGCGACAACCTCATCTACGCCTACGGCGAGGTGCCCCGCGCCCTCGACCTCGCCCTGCGCACGACCCGCCTGTCGGACGGCGTCGTCCGGACGCTGTCGATCAACAGCAGCCGCATGTGGACGGCGCTGGAGTCGGGCTTCAGCCAGGCCACCGACCTCGCCGAGTACGTCATGCAGACCTGCGACCTGGACTACCGGACGGCCTACCAGGTCGTGGGGGTGGCCGTCCGCCGGGCCAGCACCGGCGGGCTGCGCGGCATCGACATCGACGGCGCGATGCTCGACGCCGCCGCCCAGGAGCACGCCGGCCGGCCGATCGGCCTGACCGGACGCGACCTCACCGAGGTGCTGGACCCGCGCCACATCGTCGAGACGCGGACCGCCGCCGGCGGCGCCGCCCCGCCCGTCGTCGAGCAGATGGCCGCGTCCTGCCGCCGGGAGGCCCAGGAGCTGGCCGCGCTGGCCGCGGGACGGCTGGAGGGCTTCGCCCGCTCCGAGCAGGAGCTGCTCGTCACCGCCGGTCGCCTGGCCGACGGCGCCGCCAATGAGGAGGACTCGTGACCGCACCCATCGCGCTGCCCGACGAGGTCGGCGTCGTCAACGTCGGGCTGCCGCTGTTCGCACAGGCGGTCGCCGCCCAGGGCCGCCCCGCGGTGCACGTCGAGTGGCGCGTCCCCGCCGGCGGGGACCCTGAGGCACTGGCTGCGCTGCGCCGGCTGTCCGGGCCGCTCAACGACCGCGTCGACGAGGCCAACACCGAGGTCCTGCGGCGCCTCGACACCGGTGTCCCGCTGCTCACGGCGGTCCGGCCGGCCGGTGAGGTCGTCCCGGGTCTCGAGGGCCGCACGCTGCTGCACGCCGGACCGCAGGTCGACCTCGAGGAGGTGTGCGACCCGCTGCGCCGCTCGATGCGCGCCGCGGTCGTCGCAGAGGGCTGGGCACCCGACGTCGACGCCGCCGACGCGCTGCTGGCGTCCGGTGAGGTGAGGTGGTCGCCGGCGAACGAGGCGGGCGGCGTCGTCCCGATGGCCACCGTGATGGGGCCGTCCACGCCGGTCTGGGTCGTCGAGCTCGAGGCGGCCGGCCTGTCGTCCTGGGCGCCGCTCGGCCAGGGCAGCGGCGACGTCGCCTGGTTCGGCAAGGACTCCCCCGGCGCGGTCGAGCGGCTGGTCCTGCTGCGCGAGGCGGTCGCCCCGGTGCTGACGGCGGCGCTGCGCGACAGCGGACCGGTCGAGGTGCTGGCCCTCGCCTCGCAGGGCGTCGCGATGGGCGACGACGTCCACGTCCGGACGCAGGCGTCCACCAACCTGCTGCTCCGCCACCTGCTGCCGTCGCTGATGGCCGGCGAGCACCCGCGACGCGTCGAGGTCGCCCGCTACCTGTCGTCGAACCACCTGCTGTTCCTCACCCTGGCGATGGCCTGTGCCCGAGCGCTGACCGGGTGGGCCTCCCAGGTCGAGGGCAGCTCGGTCGTCACGACGATGGCGCGCAACGGCACCACCTTCGGGACCCGGCTCTCGGGGTCGGACGACTGGTTCCTCGCACCGTCGCCCATGGTCGGCAGCGCGCTCTACCACCCGGGGCGCAGCGAGGCCGACGCCGCGGCCGACATCGGCGACAGCGCCGTGCTCGAGCTCGTCGGGCTCGGCGGCGCGGCGGCCGCCGGCTCGCCCGCGGTCGGCCAGCTGGTCGGCGGCCTGGCCGCCGCCGGGGCCCTCACCGCCGAGCTCGAGCGGGTCTGCGTCGGGCGCAGCAGCCGGTTCGTGCTCCCGACGCTGGGCGGCCGCGGCACCCCCCTGGCCGTCGACGTCCGGCGCGTCGTCGAGCACGGCATCACGCCCAAGGTAACGACCGGGATCCTGCACCGCAGCGAGGGAAGCGGCCAGATCGGCGCGGGCGTGGCCGTCGCTCCGGTCGCCTGCTTCCGCGACGCCCTGCTCGACCTCGACCGGCGGCTGACCGGCGGTTGAGGAGGTTCCCCCGACGTCCCCCCCGTGTGTACGACGGGAGGGTCCGTCCCGCCTCCCCCGAGCAGTCACCATGAGCATCCGAGCCATCACCTGCGTCGCCGCGACGGCGCTCGTCGTCCTCGCCGTCCCCGTGACGTCGGCCAGTGCCGGCCCCAACGCATCGGGCAGGCCGTACCCGAGCTCACCCGCCTGATCCCGCCGTTCGGGCAGACCTTCGTCAGCCCCAGCGCGAAGCGGGGCGGGGTCGCGGACTTCGTCACCTCGGTCGCGCACGCGGACAGGACCAGCTGCCCGCAGTAGCAGCGGACCCGTCGGCGCCACCGCCGCCGCGCGAGCCCCGACACCGCCCGTGGGAGGCGACCGACGACTACGGTCGGCCTGCCAGGCCCGGTGCGTGCCGGGTCACGACAGAAGGGGGAGCAGACCCGTGAAGACGATGACGTGCAGGCAGCTGGGCGGCGCCTGCGACCTCCCGCTGACGGGGAGCACGGCGGACGAGGTCATCAAGGCGCAGGACCAGCACCTCAAGGAGGTCGTGGCCGCGGGCGACACCGAGCATGAGGGCGCTCTCAAGGACATGAAGGGCCGCTGGAAGCACCCGGTCGCCGGGATGGGCTGGTACCGGCAGGTCAAGCGCGACTTCGCGGCTCTCGCCGAGAGCTGACTGGGGTCCGCTGCTGCGCTGGGGCGGCAGGCTCTGCGCTCCGCGACCGCGCTGACGCTGCCGGCACCTCGCGGCGGCCGGGCCCGAGCCCTACTGCAGCGGGAGGTCGACGTCCCGCTCGTCGGCGCCGCGCGAGCCGAGGATGCGGCGCTCGTCCGCCCGGATGGCGACGTCGTTGATGCTCGCCTCGCGCCGGCGCATGTAGCCCTCCGCGTCGAACTCCCAGTTCTCGTTCCCGTAGCTGCGCCACCACTGGCCGTCGCCGTCGTGCCACTCGTACTGGAAGCGCACGGCGATGCGGTCGTCGGTGAACGCCCACAGCGACTTGCGCAGCGCGTAGTCGTGCTCGCGCTCCCACTTGCGGGTGAGGAACTGCTCGACCTGCTCGCGGCCGGTCACGAACTCGGAGCGGTTGCGCCAGACGGTGTCGGGGGTGTATGCCGCGGCGACCCTGGCCGGGTCGCGCGTGTTCCACGCGTCCTCGGCGGCCTGCACCTTCTGGCGCGCGGTCTGCTCGGTGAACGGCGGGACGGGAGCGCGCACGCCTTCCTCCTCGGGTCGGGGCCTTCTCAGGCCGAAGGGGCTGCGGGGAACGCCCCGCCGGTCTTGCCGTTGCGGTCGGCCAGCAGGCCCGCCATCGTCGCCAGTGCGATCTCCGGAGGGGTCTTCGAGCCGACGTCCAGGCCGATGGGGCGGTGCACGCGGGCGATCACGTCGTCGGGCAGCCCCCGCTCACGCAGCGCTGCGACGTGCGGCGCCGTGTGGCGCAGGCTCCCCATGACCCCCACCCACCGGCTCGGCCCGGCCAGCGCGTCGGCCAGCACGTCCCCGAGCTCCGGGCGGTCGTGGTCGCAGACGACGACGTCGCAGCCCGCGTCCAGCCGCGCCTCGGCGACCGACGTCGACGTGCGCGCGTACGGCACCGGGTCGGCGTCGAGGCGGGCGCGGTCCGGGTCGACGACGGTCACCGGCCAGCCGAGCCGGTCGGCCAGCACGGCCATCTCGGCGGCGACCGGCGAGACGAACACCAGCACCAGCCGGCGGGTGTCGGCAGGCAGCTGCACCTCGCCGTGGGCGGCGGCGCAGGCCTCGTCGTGGACGTGGCCGGGCTCGCCGTGTGCACGGTCGGCGTGCCCGGGCGTGTGGTCGTGGTCGTCGCTCATGGCAGCAGTGTGCTCTCAGGCCAGCTCGACCGTCACGGACGGCACGTGGGCGAACGTGTTGGACACGTAGCAGGCCCGCTCGGCCGGCTCGAACAGCGCCGTGAGCTGCTCGTCCGGCAGGCTGCTCTCGACGGTGAGCACGAGCGCGGAGAACCTCGTCCCCTGGTAGGTGCCGGTGGCGGTGACCTCGAGGTCGGGCAGCACGACCCCCTGCTTGCCGGCCGCCCACGCGAGGGCCAGCGCGAAGCACGACGACAGCGACGCCAGCAGCAGATCCGTGGGCATCGGCCCGGTCCCGGTACCGCCCTTGTCGACGGGCTCGTCGACCACGAGCGAGAACCCACCGGCCTCGACCTCGCAGCGCCAGCCGCCGGTCCACAGCGCACGCGCGACGTTGGTGCCGCCGCGCTCCCCGGTCGCCCCCGCCGCGGCCGTGTCAGTGGTGGTGATCGTCGTCCTCGTGGTCGTGGTCGTGCCCGGCGGGACGGACCGCGAAGGCCGCCGAGCGCTCGTCGACCTCGGCGGTCGGGACCAGGGCCTGCTCGTCGAGCACCCGCTCCAGCGCCTGCAGCCAGCAGCGGTAGTAGCTGTAGGGCTCATCCGCCGGCGGGTCGGCCTCCCACGCGGCGATCCGGGCGACGAGAGCATCACGGAACGCGTCGTAGGAGACGACGCCCTGCTCGGTCAGCGTCATGACCAGTCCGAACGCACGTCCCTGCCACGGCTCGGCGAACACCAGCTCGCCGTTGGCGCGAGGCGGTGCGGCAGGCCCGTCGACGTCGAGCTCGGGCAGCACCGCCGTCACGACGCGACCTTCGTGACACCGACCATGGCGTCGCGGGTCACGAGACCAGCGAGCTCCTCCTCCGACAGCGACTCGGTGCCGGCCGGGCGCTCCGGCAGGATGAAGTACCGGACCTCGGAGCTCGAGTCGTGCACCTTCACCGCGACGTCCGGACCGAGCTCGGTGCCCCACTCGGCCAGCACGGCGCGGGGCTCCTTGACGACCCGGGAGCGGTACGCGGAGTCCTTGTACCAGGACGGCGGAAGTCCCAGCAGCGGCCACGGGTAGCACGAGCAGAGCGTGCAGACGACGACGTTGTGCTCGGTCGCGGTGTTCTCCAGGACGACGATGTGCTCGCCCTGCGGTCCCTTGAAGCCGAGCTCGGCGACCGCGGCCGTGCCGTCGGACAGCAGCCGCTCCTTGTACTCCGGGTCGGTCCACGCCTTCGCGACGACCTTCGCCCCGTTCATCGGGCCGACCTGGGTCTCGTAGATCCCGATGAAGGTCTCGACCGTCTTGGCGTCCGCCAGGCCGCGCTCCACGAGCAGCGACTCCAGCGCCTCCGTGCGGGTGGCGAGGTCGATCCCGGGCTGCATGTCGCTCACGCGCTGGTCTCCAGGTAGCTCTCGAAGCAGTCGATGGTCAGGGTGAACTGCTCGCCGTCAGGACCCCACAGATCGTGCGAGTCGAACTCGACCGAGTACACGTGCTCGGGCGACTCGCCGACGAAGTGCGCGGCGGTGTCGGGCAGGACCTGCGCCGGCCGCAGTGCCGTGACGGTGCCGGTCCTGCCGCGGACGTAGCCCGTCAGGCGGGTGTGGCCCGCGTCCGGACGGCCGACCGCGGTGACCCGGTCACCGACGGCGAAGGCCCGCGGGGCGTCGACGGTGCGCATGTTGCCGCCGCCGGCGGTCTCCATGCTGGGCTTGTGCGGTTCGGGGTCGGCCGGCTCCTCGACGCTGCCGCCCCGCAGGTTGGCCGCCCGCGCCTCGACGGCGCCAGGCGCGAGCAGGCCGCTGTCCTGCAGCAGGATCTCGGCGCTGCCGAGCCAGCGGCCGTAGTAGTTCGCGAGGTACTGCTGTTCGGGGACCCGCTCGAGCGCGTGGCGGAAGGCGTGCAGGTTCGACGCTGTCGCTGCCCGGTTCGCCAGCAGCGTGATCGCGAAGGCGCGGCCCTCCCACGGCTCCTTGAACGCCGGCTCGTCGCGGTCGAGCGGCTTGAGCGGACCGAACAGCTCGGTCCTGCCGCCCATGTCGTGCACGCCGTCCATCTGCAGGGCTCCCTCGTCAGGCACTGATCGGTGGGGTCACGCGGACGCACCGTACGACGGCCCGGCGCGGATGCGCGAGCCGTCGTACGGCAGGGCCTAGACCGTCCAGGTGTTGAGCTGGAAGGCCTTCTCGCGCCACGCGGTGAGCGCGGAGTCGAGCACGTCGAGCGGGTTGAACGCCTTGACGCCCTCGATGAGGTCGTCCTCGCGCATCCCGTAGAGCGCGCCCATCGCGAAGCGGCAGGCGTAGATCGTGGCTCCCTCGTCCATGAGCACCTTGAGCTGCTTGTTCATCGAGAGGTTGCCCGGGAAGCCCTCCTTGCCGACGGCCGGGTAGCCGCGCGTGGCGGAGGCGATAAGCACGGCCGGGCCGTACAGCACGATGCTGACGTCGAAGCCCTTGCGGCGCAGTCGGGTTGAGGTGAGCAGGTTGACCAGCGCGACCGAGCCCTCGAACGGCACCGAGTGGATGAAGACGAACGCCTTCTCACCGGGCTCGGCCTGGATGTCCGGGAAGACCTTCTCGCTGGTGTCGTAGAGGACGTCACCCTCCTGTGCGCGGGCGATGTCGTTGGTCTTGGTGGTCACGCTTGCCTCCTGGCGCGGAACGGACCCGGGCGCGGAGTGGCCCGGGGTTGGTGCGGTGGTCAGACGGCGGGGCCCTTGGCCTTCGGGGGCGTGTGCCAGGTCTGCCGGTGGCTGCCCGGCATGGCGTTGGCGACCTTGGCGCGCAGCGCGTACGGAAGGGCGTAGAACACGGGCGCGTAGACCTTCTGCCAGAACACGTCGACGCCCGTGGGCTTCGGCGGCACCAGACCGTTGCGCCGGGCCACCTTCGCCTGGGCGACGACGAGCAGGTGGTGCTCGGAGGTGCTGCGCACCCAACGGGTGAACGAGGGGCGCGTGGGCTTCGCCGACGGCGACGTCGGCGAGACAGGGGTCGGCTGGCTCACAGCTTCGACAGGGCGTTCTGCGCGGCCAGCGCGATCGGCTCGTTGAGCGCGCCGATCGGCGGCGAGTAGACGTTCTCCATGGTGGCCAGGTCGTGGAGTGTGATGCCGGTGCGCACGGCCATCGCGAGGAAGTCGGCCCGCTCCTTGATGCCCTCGCCGCCGACCATCTGCGCCCCGATGAGCCGCAGCGTGCCCGGCTCGGCGAGCAGCTTGACCTTCACCGGCTTCATGTCCGGGTAGTAGCGGGCGCGGGAGATGCCCTGCGCCACGCCCATCACGAACGGGACGCCGAGCGCGGTGGCCAGCGTCTCGCTGAACGAGACACCGCCGATCATCCACTTGCCGGCGACCATCCCCCACGGGACGTAGACCGGCTGGTAGGCACGCTCGCCTCCTGCGGCGTTGGTCCCGGCGACCTTGCCCTGGCTGTACGCGTGGCTGCCGGACAGCCCCTGGACCGGGACGTTCGAGACGCCGTGCGGCACCTCGATGCAGTCGCCGGCCGCCCAGACGCCGGGCACGGACGTGCGCATCGTCTCGTCGACGATGAAGCCGCCGGCCGTGCCGACCTTGAGCCCGGCGGCCTGTCCGAGAGCGGTGTTGGGGATCTTGTGGGTGGCGACGACCAGCAGCTGGCAGGCGATCTCGCCGTCGGACGTGCGCACGCCGCGCACCGCGCCGTCGGCGTCGCCGAGGATCTCCTCGAGCTTGGTGTTGAAGTGCAGCTTCGCGCCCATCTCGACCCAGGAGTCCTCGACCGGCTTGGCGATGTCGGGGTCGGTGGCCATCGACAGCGCCCATGGCGTCGGGTCGACCAGGTGCGTCTCGATGCCGCGGTGGGCCAGCGCGGTCACCATCTCCAGCCCGAGCGGGCCGGCCTCGAGCACCACGGCGCTCGTCACGGAGTCGAGGACCTGGTCCCACTCCATCGCCTCGCGGATGTTCTTCATGTAGTAGATGCCGGACAGCTCGTTGCCCGGCACCTCCGGCTTGCCGTAGTCCCAGCCGGTCCCGATCACGAGGGAGTCGAAGCGCTCGGTGCGGCCGTCGACCGTGATGGTCCTGCCCGGCAGGTCGAGCGAGGTCACCCTGGTCTCGTAGTGGATGTCGATGCCCTGGTCGACGTACTGCTGCTTGCTCCCGAGGAACAGCCGCTCGAAGTCGGGGATTTCCTTGCCGTGCACGTAGGGGATGCCGCACGGGCTGTACGCCGCGTCCTGGTACTCGGTGTAGACGACCACCTCGGCCGACGGGTCGGTGCCCTTCGCGGCACCGGCCGCACCCATGCCGGCGGCCCCTCCACCGATGACGACGATGCGCTGAGCCATGCGACCTCCTGCGCGGGCGGACCCGCAAGAACGGTTCGGTGGACGTTGAGCATGACGTACGCGACGTCCACTATGTTCAACACCACTGCACGCAGCACGTCAAGGGCGAGACGAAGACTTCACCGCCCGGCAACATCTCCCGGAGAGGCAGCGCCCGTGGCCAGCGAGGACGTCTCGACGATTGTGTCCGGTATCGGTCCGAAGGTCCGGGGGCTGCGCAAGCAGGCCGGCCTGTCCCTGCAGCAGCTCGCCGAGGTGGCCGACGTGTCGGCAGCCGCGATCCACAAGATTGAGCAGAGCGGCATGGTCCCCACCATCACGACGCTGCTCAAGGTCGCCGGCGCCCTCGGCCGTCCCGTCGCCTACTTCGTCGACGAGGAGGCAGTGGCCTCTGACCCGACGGTGCACACGCCGGACGGCTCGCAGCGGCCCATCTACACGTCCCACACCGGCATCGACCTGGCCGGGATCAGCGGCGCCTACGGCAAGTTCTTCCTCGCCGGTGCGCGGGCCGTCGTCGAGCCGGGCGCGAGCAGTGGCGACAAGATGCTCGAGCACCCTGGCGAGGAGCTCGTGCACGTCCTGACCGGGCAGCTGGAGTTCATCGTCAACGACCGGACGTTCCTGCTCGGGCCGTGCGACTCACTGCACTTCCGCACGGTGCAGGAGCACTCGTGGCGCAACCCGGGGACCGTCCCGGCCACCGCCCTGTGGATGGCCCTGCGCCCGCAGTAGGCGAGAGGCCGCCGCCTACGCCGGCGGGTCGACCAGCGCCCGCAGCACCGGCTCCATGAGCCGCTCGAGGTCCGCGCGCGAGGCCGTGGCGACGCCGGGCAGCTCGAAGACGTAGCGCGACAGGCCCAGGCCCATCATGCAGGCGCCGATCAGCCCGGCTCGCAGCTCGGCGTCGTCGCCGCCGAGGATGGCGGCGATCCCGGCGGCCCGGTCGCACATGACCTCGTCGCGCATGATGCGGTTGGCCTCGGGGTGCGTCAGGCAGTTGCGCATGAAGGCCACCGCGGCCTCACGGGTGTCGTCGCCCTCGAACTTGCCGAGCATGTCGGCCAGCGCCGCCCGCGGGAGCTCCTCGCGGGAGGCCTGCAGCACGGTCTGGTGGTCGTCGTCCCAGCGGGCTGCCTCGGCGAACAGCCCCTCCTTGCTGCCGAAGTACTGCATCACCAGGGCGGGGTCCACCGACGCCGCGGCCGCCACGGACCGGATGGTCGTCCGCTCGTAGCCGGCCACGGAGAACTGCTCCCTGGCCGCCCGCAGGATGGCGGCCTCGGTGCGCCGACGCCGCTCGTCGCGGGACACGTGCTCGTCCTCAGGAACTGTCACGCAACTCACTCTACGCGTGTTGACCGTTCGCCGCGCAACGGTCTACGGTCGTTGAGCCGAAGCCCATGAAGGAGGACCGTGACCACCACCGCCCCCGTCCCTGCGGGACCCCTCACCCACGACGACGGCCGTGAGGTGCACAAGGGCATGGCCCTGCTTGTGCTCGCCATCAGCCAGCTGATGGTCGTGCTCGACGCGACGATCGTGAACGTCGCCCTGCCCGACATCGCCCGGGCCCTCGACATCCGGAGCCAGGCCGACCTGTCCTGGGTCATCACCGGCTACACCCTCACCTTCGGCGGCTTCCTGCTGCTCGGCGGCAAGCTCGCCGACCGGCTCGGACGTCGCAAGGTCTTCCTCATCGGCGCGGTGCTGTTCGCCGTCGCGTCGCTGCTCGGCGGATTCGCCGGCAACCTCGGCCTGCTGATCGTGGCCCGCCTCGTGCAGGGCCTCGGCGGCGCGCTGATGTCGCCGGCAGCGCTGTCGCTGCTGACCGTGGTGTTCGAGGAGGGCAAGGAGCGCAACCGCGCCCTCGGCATCTGGGCGGCCATCACCGCCGGCGGCGCTGCGCTCGGCCTGATCCTCGGCGGCGTGCTCACCGAGTACGCGTCCTGGCGCTGGGTGCTGTTCGTCAACATCCCGATCGCGGCGGTCGCCGTCCTCGGCACGCTCAAGTACGTCCCCGAGAGCAAGGACGACCGCGCCCGCGGCTTCGACATCCCCGGCGCGCTGCTCGTCACCAGCGGCCTGGTCGCGCTGGTCTACGCCCTCGTCAAGGGCAACGACTACGGCTGGGGCTCGGTCGAGACCGTCGGCACGCTCGTGCTCGCCGCCGTCCTGCTCGCCGGCTTCGTCCTGGTGCAGCAGCGCTCGAGCGAGCCGCTCGTGGACTTCCGCCTGTTCCGGTCGCGCACCCTGCTCGGGGCCGACGTCGGCGCGCTGTTCGTCGGCGCCGGCATCTTCGCGATCTTCTTCTTCCTCATCCTGTGGATGCAGCAGGTCAACGGCTACTCGCCGATCCGGTCCGGCCTGGCCTTCCTGCCCATGACGCTGTGCATCGGCATCGCGGCGGGCATCGGCTCGAACCTGCTCGGCAAGATCGGCCCGCGTCCGCTGCTCATCACCGGCCCGTCGGTCGCCGCCGTCGGCCTGGTCACCCTCGGCCTGCGCCTCGAGCCCGACTCCAGCTACCTCGGCGTCGTGCTGCCGTCGCTGGCTCTGGTCGCCCTCGGCATGGGGCTGACCTTCGTGGCGCTCACCAGCGCTGCGGTGGCGGGCGTCCCGCAGGAGGACGCCGGCGTCGCGAGCGCGCTGCTCAACGCCGGCCAGCAGATCGGTGGCGCCCTCGGCCTCGCGATCCTCGCCGCCGTCAGCACCGCGCGCACGGACTCGCTGTTCTCCGGCGACCCGCGCTCCCCCGAGTACGTCGATGCGCTCGTCGAGGGGTGGGGCGCCGGCTTCCTCGTCGGTGCCGCGTTCCTCGCGATGGCAGGCCTGGTGGCCGCCACGCTCGTCCGGGTCAGCAAGGAGGACGCCGCGGCGGCGCTCAAGGACGGCGCCGTGCACGCCGGCTGACCTGCACCGAGCTCGACCGGACGACCCGCCCTCACGCCAAGGGCGGGTCGTCCGTCGTTCGGAGGCCGCCAGCGGGGAACAGGCAGGCCGTGACCTCCCCCGGTATCCCGGCGTCCGCACCCGACCAGGGCGAGGGCCACCACGACCCCACCCGGACCGAGGCCGACGACGCGGCACCCGCCGCGGGCCGGGAGCGGCACGTCCCCGAGGTCTCGCGGCGGCGGGAGGCAGCCGTCGGCGCCGCGTTCTCGCGGCTCGCGACGCTGAGCCTGCGCTTCCTGCTGGTCATCAGCGCGCTGGTCGTGCTCGGGTGGCTGGCCGGGAAGCTGTGGGTGGTCCTGCTCCCCGTCCTGCTCGCCCTGCTGCTGACCACCGTGCTGTGGCCCCCGGTCCGCTTCCTGCGCCGGCACGGCGTCCCCCCGGCCGCCGCCGCGGCGCTCGTGCTCGTGCTCGCCCTGCTGCTGCTCATCGGCGTCGTGGCCGGCCTCGCCCCCCAGGTCACCGGGCAGACGCAGGAGCTCGCCGACCAGGTGACCGCCGGCCTCGAGCGGTTGCAGGAGGGCATCACCGGCCCACCGCTGAACCTCGGCGAGGAGCAGATCGGCGCCACCGTCGACAACGTCGTGAACGAGCTGCAGGCCAACGCGCAGAGCATCGCCACCCGGGTGCTGACCGGCGCGGTCGCCGCCGGCTCGCTGCTGGTGACGGGGCTGCTCGCCCTCGTGCTGGCGTTCTTCTACCTCAAGGACGGGCCGCGGTTCCTGCCGTGGATCGGCGGTCTGGTCGGGCCGCGGGCCGCCCCGCACGTCTCGGCGATCGCGCAGCGCTCCTGGGTCACCCTGGCGGGGTTCATCAGGGCCCAGGCCGCCGTCGGCCTGGTCGACGCGGTGTTCATCGGCATCGGCCTGGTCGTGCTCGGCATCCCGCTGGCCCTGCCGCTGGCGGTGCTCGTCTTCTTCGGCGCGTTCGTCCCGATCATCGGGGCCGTCGTCACCGGTGCGCTCGCGGCGCTCGTCGCGCTGGTCACCGAGGGTGTCACCAACGCCCTCATCGTCGTCGGGCTCGTGCTGCTGGTGCAGCAGCTGGAGGGCAACGTCCTGCAGCCGATCCTGGTCGGCCGGACCCTGTCGCTGCACCCGGCGGTGGTCATCCTGGCCGTGACGGCCGGCGGCACGCTGGCCGGCATCACGGGGGCGTTCCTGGCCGTGCCGGTCGTCGCCGTCGCGGCGGTGTGCGTCCGGTACGCCCGCCAGCAGCTGGCGGAGCTCGAGCCGGGCGAGGACTCCCCGCCGGAGGCGGCCGGGCAGCCCGACCCGTCGCTCGCCCCGGACTCAGGCTGAGGGGGCGCCGGGCGGGACGAACGGCAGCCCGGACGGCGCACCGCCGTCGAGCAGGGCGAGCACCGCACCGGTGTCGAGGTGGTCGGCGACCAGGTCGCCGAGGGCGTCGAGCCGGGCCTGCCGGACGTCCTCGAAGCCGACCGTGCCGGGCACCCACTGGCGACCGGTCGCCGCGGCGACCTCCGACAGCAGCGCGCGCCGCACGCCGTCGCTCTCGAGCGCGCCGTGCCAGACAGTGCCGGACACCGACCCGGACCGGCAGCCCTCCCCCGGCGAGAACAGGTGCTCGCCGCCCTCGAGGGTGACGACGCCGTGGTGGATCTCGTATGCCGTCGTCACCGGGTGCTCGCCGTAGGCCCCCGTCGGCCGGGCCAGGACCTTCTCCGCGCCGAAGACGGTGCTGACCGGCAGCAGCGCGAGGCCGGCGACGTCACCGCGCCGGGACTCGACGTCGTCGCGGATGCTGCGCCCGAGCAGCTGGTAGCCGCCGCAGATCCCCAGCACCGGACGGCCCTCGGCGGCCCGGCGCAGCAGCACCTCGTCGAGCCCGCGGTCGCGCAGCCAGGCCAGGTCGGCGACCGTGGCACGGGTGCCCGGGACGACCACCAGGTCGGCGTCCGCCAGCTCCTCGGCGGTGGTGGCGAACCGGACCAGCACGCCGGGCTCGCTGCGCAGCGCGTCGACGTCGGTCCAGTTCGACAGCCGGGGCAGCCGCACGACCGACACCCGCAGGACGTCCCGGCCGACGGGCGGCTTGGGCGCCACCGGGACCGACAGCCCGAGCGAGTCCTCGACGTCGAGCTCGAGGCCCTCGGTCCAGGGCAGCACGCCCAGCGTCGGACGCCCGGTCAGCCGCTGCAGCATGGCGAGGCCGGGCTCCAGGAGCGCCACGTCGCCTCGGAACTTGTTGACGACGAAGCCGCAGACCAGCGCCTGGTCCTCGGGCGAGAGCAGCGCGAGAGTGCCGAACAGCGCCGCGAACACGCCTCCCGGGTTGATGTCACCGACGACCAGGACCGGCAGGCCGGCGGCGCGCGCCAAGCCCATGTTGGCGATGTCGGTGGCGCGCAGGTTGATCTCGGCCGGCGAGCCGGCGCCCTCGCAGACGACGACGTCGAAGCGCCGGCGCAGGTCGGCCAGGCACTCCAGCGAGATCTCCAGCAGCGCCGCCTTGTGCTGGCGGTAGGACATCGCCGACACGTCCGCCCACGGCTTGCCGAGCACGACCACCTGCGACGTCTGGTCGCTGCCGGGCTTGAGCAGCACAGGGTTCATCGCCGCCTCCGGCTCGACCCTCGCGGCCGCGGCCTGCATCGCCTGCGCCCGGCCGATCTCGGCACCGTCGACCGTGACGGCGGAGTTGAGCGACATGTTCTGCGCCTTGAAGGGCGCGACCTTCACGCCCTCCCGGGCGAGCCACCGGCACAGACCCGCGGTGACGACCGACTTGCCGGCGTCGGAAGTCGTGCCCGCGACCAGCAGCGCTCCGGCCGTCACCGGCGCAGCCCGTCGACGGCGAGGCGGGTGCCGACCGCGACGGCACCCGCGGCGACCGTGACCGCGGCCGAGAGCCGCGCGGCGC
>JAOPVV010000344.1 GCA_025966005.1 Frankiales bacterium | reverse complement strand
GTGCCGGCCGAGCTCGCCCTGCAGCGCGGCGGCGTACGCGCGGCCGTGGTCGGGCGGGCCGACGGCCGCCACGCCGGCGAGGCGCCCCGACAGCAGGGCGTAGAAGATCCCCTCGCCGGTCAGCGGGTTGATCAGCGACATCGCGTCCCCGGCCAGCAGCACGCCTCCCGGAGGCTGGCGCGGCCGCCACGTCGACAGCGGCAGGTGGTGGCTGGCCAGCCGCTCGGGCTCGACACCGGGCAGCAGCTCGCGCAGCCGCCCGTGCAGCTCCTCCCGTCCGCCTCGGGGGGCCGGCCTGAGCGAGGGCTGCAGCATCCCGAAGCCGACGTTCGCCGTCCCGTCTCCGGCCGCGAACGACCACGCGTACGCCGGCCACTCCTGCGCTGCCATGACGATCGACTGCTCGGGCTCGCCGGGAGGCGTTGCGGCGTAGCCGCGGACGGCGACCGCGACGGCCCCTCGGGCTGGCGGGGCACCCCGACCTGCCGGCGGACCACGCCGTTGGCGCCGTCCGCCCCGACCACGATCCGGGCGCTCACCTCGCCGTCGAGCACGACCCGGTCCGGCCGCACCTCGAGGCGGCGCACGGTCCGGCGCTGCAGGACGGCGCCGCGTCGCACGGCGGTGTCGACCAGCCGGGCGTCGAACAGCGTGCGCGGCACGACGACGTCCGGCCGGCGCAGGCGGCTCGCGACGACCGTCCCGTCCGGGGCCTGCAGCCGCAGCACCCAGATCGGCACCCGGTCGGCGAGCACCTCGGCCGCGCCGAGCCGGGCCAGCTCGTCCAGCGCCTGCGGCGCGAGGCCGTCACCGCAGGACTTGTCGCGCGGGAAGTCGGCCCGGTCCAGCAGCAGCACCGAGGCACCCGGCCGCGTACGGAGCGCCGCGATCGCGGCGGCGCTGCCGGCAGGTCCGGCGCCGACGACGACCACGTCCCACAGCCGGTCCGCGCCCTGGATCTCCACGGTGACAGGATGCAGGTCATGTCCGAGCCCCGCCCGTCCGGTCCCCGTCCGCGTGTCCTGTCCGGCATCCGCCCGACCGGAGCCGGCTTCCAGCTCGGCAACTACCTGGGCGCGGTGCGGCACTGGGCGGCGATGCAGGACGAGGCCGACTGCTTCTTCTTCCTCGCCGACCTGCACGCCCTCACCGACGTCCCCGACCCCGCCCACCTGCGGGCCCGCACCCGCGAGTCGGCGGCCGAGCTGCTGGCCATGGGGGTCGACCCGGCGCGCAGCACGGTGTTCGCCCAGAGCCACATCAGGGAGCACGCCGAGCTCGGCTGGATCCTGGGCTGCCTGACCGGCTTCGGCGAGGCCAGCCGCATGACGCAGTTCAAGGACAAGGGCGGCTCCTCCTCCTCGGGGGCCTCGGTCGGGCTGTTCACCTACCCGGTGCTGCAGGCGGCCGACATCCTCATGTACCAGGCGGCGTCGGTCCCGATCGGCGAGGACCAGCGCCAGCACCTCGAGCTCACCCGCGACCTCGCGCAGCGCTTCAACGCCCGCTACGGCGACACCTTCGCGGTGCCCGGGCCGTACGTCGGCAAGGACGGGGCGCGCATCAAGGACCTGCAGGACCCGACCCGCAAGATGAGCAAGAGCATCGGCGGGAACGGCACGCTCTGGGTCCTCGACGCCCCCGAGGTCCTCACCAAGAAGATCAAGAGCGCGGTCACCGACACCGGCCGCGAGGTCCGGGTCGACATCGCCGAGAAGGCCGGTGTCAGCAACCTGCTGACCATCCTGTCGGTCGTCACCGAGCGGCCGCTGGACGCGCTCGAGGCGGACTTCGCGGGCAAGGGCTACGGCGACCTCAAGGGCGCCGTCGCCGAGGCGGTCGTGGCGGAGTTCGCGCCGGTGCGCAAGCGCTACGCCGAGCTGGTCGCCGACCCGGCCGAGCTCGACCGGCTGCTGGCCGTGGGCGCGGGGCGGGCCCGGGAGGTGGCCGTGGCGACGATGGCGGCCGTCCGCGAGCGCGTGGGCCTGCTGGCGCCGCAGCCGTGAGCGCTGACGGCCGGCCGTCGGTGCCGCGCTGATGGCGCGCCGGGACTTCGGCGTCGCCGTGGGCATCCCCGAGCCCTGGGGCAGCGAGCTGCAGGGCTGGCGCGAGCGGCTCGGCGACCCGAACGCCTCCGGCATCCCCCCGCACGTCACGCTCCTGCCGCCGACCGCGCTGCACGACGACGACATCCACGCCGTCGAGGAGCACCTGCGCCTGATCGCCGAGAGCGAGAGGCCGTTCCCGATCCACCTGCGCGGCACGGGCACCTTCCGGCCCGTCTCGCCGGTCGTGTTCGTCACCCTGGCGACCGGCATCGCCGACTGCGAGCGGGTGCAGGCCAAGGTCCGGTCCGGGCCGCTGCAGCGTGAGCTGGGCTTCCCCTACCACCCCCACGTGACGGTCGCCCACGACCTGCCGCCCGAGGCGCTCGACGAGGCGTTCGACAGCCTCGCGGGCTTCGAGGCCCGCTTCTCGGTGTGGGGCTTCACCCTGTTCGAGCAGGACCGCGCGGGTGTGTGGCGGCCGCAGCGCGACTTTCCGTTCGGCCCCGGCGGCCTGCCCGGCCCGCTCGAGCCGGACGGCCACCGGTAGTCGCGTCCCGCAGGTAGACGGGCCCCGGCCGGGGGTAGGTGATGGATCATGCCGAACCCCAAGGCGCTCCTGCAGCGTGCCCGCGACTCCCGACCGGGCTTCGACCACCTCGTCCGCGCCTTCGGGCGCTACCAGGCCGATGCGGGTGACCGGCAGGCCGCCGCCGTCACGTTCTTCGGCTTCCTGAGCTTCTTCCCGCTGCTCGCGCTCGCGGCCGCGCTGCTGTCGTACTTCCTCGGGGACGAGGCGATAGGCACCGTCGTCGACGAGGTCAACTCCTACGCCGCCGGTCTCGCCGACCAGCTGCAGCTGCGCGAGACGCTCACCAGCAACAGCACCGCCGGAGCGGCCGGCGTTCTCGGACTGCTCGGCCTGCTCTACTCCGGCCTCGGCTGGGTCGACGCGCTGCGCGAGGCGATCCGCACGATCTGGCACCACAACGTCAAGGAGGGCAACTTCCTGGTCAAGAAGGCCAAGGACGTGCTCATCCTCGCCGGCCTGGGCCTGACGGTCGTGCTGTCGGTCGGCGTCTCGGCGGCGACCGGGGCCTTCCGCGAGGTGGCGCTGGACGCCGTCGGGCTCGAGGACAGCGCCGTCGCCACGGCCGTCACCGCGGTGGTCGGCATCGCGCTCGGCCTGCTGACCAGCACCCTGCTGTTCCTCTACCTGTTCTGGCGCCTGCCGCGGGTCACGACCCCCATGTCGCGCGTGCTCAGGGGAGCGCTCCTGGCCGGGGTGCTGTTCGAGGTCCTCAAGCGCGTCGGTGCGCTCTACATCGAGCGGACGACGGAGAACCCCGTGTACGGCGCGTTCGCGGTCATCGTCGGCCTTCTCGTCTGGATCAACATCGTGTCCCGGGTGCTGCTGCTGTGCGCCGCCTGGACGGTGACGGCGCCGTACGACTCCGACGTCGCGCCGTCCGGCACCGCGGACGCCCGGACGGCCCGGGAGGCGGGCATCCCCCAGGAGTTCGCGGATGACGACCCGGACGACCCTCCGAACATCCAGGAGGAGGGCGCGCCGAGCCCGCTGGCGGCCGCGGTGCAGGGCAGCGTGCCGCCGC
>JAOPVV010000321.1 GCA_025966005.1 Frankiales bacterium | reverse complement strand
CGCTCGGCAGCCGCGGCGGCGTACCGCTCGCGCAGCCGCCGGTCGGAGGTCTGCACCTCGCGGTGGCGACCGGTCTCGGGGTCGACCAGGCGCAGCACCCCCACCGCGGGCAGCTCGAGCTCGCGCGGGTCGACGACCTCCACGACGACGACGTCGTGGCGCTGCGCGAGCTGGCGCAGCGGGCGCGCCCAGCCGAGGTCGGGCGCCTGCAGGTCCGACACGACCACGAGCAGCCCGCGGCGTCGCGGCGGCGTGAGGACGGCCGACAGCCCCTGCTCGAGCGACGGCCCGGCACCGTCGCCGGGCCGGGTCGTCTGCAGGACGTGCAGCAGCGCCAGGGCCGCCTGTCGGCCGGGCCGGGCCGGCAGGCGCCGGATGCCGTCGCCGAGGACCACCGCGCCGAGCCGGTCGCCCGGGCCGCCCGCCAGGTGGCCGACGGCGGCCGCCAGGGCGACCGCGACCTCCCGCTTCTCCGAGCGGGCGGTGCCGAACGACATCGACGCGGTGAGGTCGACCAGCAGGGTGGTCTCGAGCTCGCGCTCGGCGACGGCCTGCCGCACGTGCGGGTCGCCGGTGCGGGCGGTGACGGCCCAGTCGATGCGTCGGACGTCGTCGCCCGGGGCGTACGCCCGCGCCTCGGCAGCCTCGGTGCCGGGGCCGGGCAGGTAGCCCAGGTGGTCGCCCTGCAGCAGGCCGTCGAGGCGGTGGGCGACCTGCAGCGAGAGCCGGCGCACGGACGCCACCGGCGCGAGCGGCGCCGGTGGGAGGGGGGTAGGGGGGCGCCTCACGCCACCCTCACGCCACCCCTGCGGCGTACTGGCTCGGCGCGACCTGCGGCGGGTCGACCCGCTCCAGCACCTGCGCCACGACGCTGCCGGCCGAGACCTCGTCGGCCAGCGCCTCGTAGGTCAGCACCAGCCGGTGGGCCAGCACGTCGACGGCCAGGTCGGCGACGTCGACCGGCAGCACGTAGTCGCGCCCGCGCAGGACGGCGAGCGCCTTCGCGCCGCGCACGAGCCCGAGGCTGCCGCGGGGCGAGGCACCGTGGGCGACGAGCGGCCTGAGCGGGGCGAGCCCCCAGCGCTCCGGCTCGCGCGTGGCCATGACCAGGCGGACGGCGTACTCGGCGACGGCGTGGTGGACGAAGACGTCGTCGACCTCGTCCTGCAGCTCGACCAGCTCGTCGAGGGACATCACCTGCGCGGCGACGGGGGGCGAGACCGTCATCCGCCGGACGATCTCCATCTCCTCGGCCATCGAGGGGTGGCCCACCTCGATCTTCATGAGGAAGCGGTCGCGCTGCGCCTCGGGCAGCGGGTAGACGCCCTCGGACTCGATCGGGTTCTGCGTCGCGAGCACCAGGAACGGCCTCGGCAGCGGGTAGGTCGTGCCGCCGATCGACACCTGCCGCTCGGCAATCACCTCCAGCAGCGCCGACTGCACCTTGGCCGGCGCCCGGTTGATCTCGTCGGCCAGCACCAGGTTCGCGAACACCGGGCCGAGCTCGACGTCGAACGCCTCCTGCGACGGCCGGTAGATCCGGGTCCCGACGATGTCGGACGGCACCAGGTCCGGGGTGAACTGCAGCCTCACCGACGAGCCGCCGACCACCGTCGCGAGGGTCTCCACGGCCAGCGACTTCGCCACGCCCGGAACGCCTTCCAGCAGGCAGTGCCCGCGGGACAGCAGCGCGACCATCATCCGCTCGACCATCCGGTCCTGGCCGACCACGACCTTCTTCACCTCGAACAGCGCGCGTTCGAGCGAGCCTGCTGCGTCGTGCTCCACCCCGGTCCTGCTCACCCTCGACACACTCCTCGGTCCGCTGCGGGAGGGCCAGTCCGCCCCTCATCCAGTCCGCGCTGCCCGCAGTCCACCCGACCCGCCGTGAGACCGGCGTGAGGTCAGACCCGGGCCGGACCAGGCGGTCGGCTCCTGCCCGTCCAGCCGGCCGGCCGGCCGGCCGGCCGGCCGAGGAGCGTCCCGAGTGCCCACTCGTGCAGCGCCACGACCCGGGCTGCGACAGCGCGACGAGCTGGAGCTCGCGCAGCAGCCCGTCCCGGTGCTCCTGCTCGGCACCGAGGCGGACGGGGTAGCCGCACCTCAGGACCTCGCCGGAGGTCAGCGCTTGCGGACCGGCCGGGGGCCGTGGACGAGCTCCTGCCGCTCGTCCTCCGTCAGCCCGCCCCACACGCCGTACGGCTCCTGCGACTCGAGCGCGTGCTCGAGGCACTCGCGCCGGACGGGGCAGCTCGCGCAGACCTGCTTGGCGGCCGTCTCCCGCTCGCTGCGCACCGGCTCGCGCTCGCCGTGCGGGTGGAAGAACAGGTCGTCGCGTCCGCGGCAGCGGGCGTACAGCTGCCAGTCCCAGCGCCAGGTCTGGGCGCCGGGAGGTCGGGCGGTGCCGAGCAGGTCGGGCACGAGGGGCTCCTGACTGGTCAGGCCTGACAAGAGGACGATGTCACTATCTACTACGGCGCGTAGAAGTTCTACCGGTCGTAGCATGACGCTCGTGACACGACTGGGAGACCTGGAGCGCGCCGCGATGCAGGACGTCTGGGAGCACGGCCCGGCCACGGCGCGCCAGGTCGCCGAGCGGCTGGGCGACCGCGGGCTGGCGTACACGACCTGGCTGACGGTGCTCGGCCGGCTCGAGCGCAAGGGCCTGCTGGCCCGGGCCAAGGTCGGCCGGTCCTTCACCTACACCCCCGTCGCCTCCCGCGAGGACCACATCGCCGTGCTCATGCAGCAGGCGCTCGGACAGGCCGACGACCGCGAGGCGGCGCTGCAGCACTTCGCCCGGTCCGTGACGCCCGCCGAAGCGCAGGCCCTGCGCCGGGCGCTCGAGGGGCTCGAGGGCTAGGTGGCGCTCGCGGCGGCGACGCTGTCGCTGTGCCTGCTGCTGCTCGCGCTCGTCGTCCCCGGGCGGCTGGCGGCCGCCGCCTGGCCCGCCCGGGCGCCGTCGTACGGCCTCGTGCTCTGGCAGGCGGTGGGCCTGGTCGGCGGGCTGCTGGCGATCGAGGTGGCGCTGACCGTCGCGCTCGCGCCGCTCGGCGCCACCCATCTCGACGCCGTACGGGCGGTCCTGGACGGCTCCGCCCCTGCCGCGCCCTGGTGGACGTGGCTGGCCCTGCTGCTCGGCGTCGCGGTCTTCGCCCGGCTGCTGTGGGTGCTGGTCGGCTCGGCGGTCGGCACGCTGCGGGCCCGGCACCGCCACCGGGTCATGCTCGACCTGGTCGCCACCCGCAACCCGCTGCTGGCCGGCGCCCGGGTGGTCGACCACGAGGTGCCGCTCGCCTACTGCCTGCCCGGGCTGCGCCCGCGGGTGGTGGTCTCCCGCGGGGTGCTGGACCTGCTGCGCGAGGACGAGGTGCGGGCCGTGCTCGCGCACGAGGGGGCGCACGTCGACCAGCGCCACGACCTGGTGGTGCTGCCGTTCGTCGCCCTCGGGTCGACGTTCCCTCGGCTGCCCGGCGTCCGGACGGCCCGGGCCGAGGTGGCACTGCTGGTCGAGATGCTCGCGGACGACCGGGCCGTCCGGCACCACGCGCCGGCGGTGCTGGCCCGGGCGCTGTACAAGGTGGGGGCGGCGACGGTCCCGGCCGGGGGCCTCGCCATCGCTGGCGCCGGCGGCGACGGCGTCCTGCAGCGGGCCTCGCGCCTGGTCTCCCCTCCCCCACCGCTGCCGCCCGTCGCGCGCGCCGCGGTCGTCGCCGCGGCGCTCCTTCTGCTGGCGGTGCCGGTGGCCGGGTTGCTCATCCCCTGACCGCCGTCCCCTGAGCCCGGGCCTGAGACCGCTGCCGCGGGTTGAGCCGTCGATCACGGAGGTACAGGGTGATCATGGCTGAGACCGCGCCCTCCCCGCTCGCTCCCCTGTCCTGCGAGGCCGTCGCCGCCCTGCAGGCGCTGCTCGACGGCGAGCACGCCGCGACGCGCGAGCTGGCGCGCTCGGCGCTGCTCGACCTCGACCTCGGGCTGGCCGACTCCCTGGAGCGCGAGGACTACCGCGACCAGGTGCTGCAGTGGTGCCGGGCACTGGCGAAGTCGGGCGCGGGAGCGCGGTCGTTCCCGCAGCGCTACGGCGGCGAGGGCGACCCCGGCGGGAGCATCGCCGCGTTCCAGACCCTCGCGCACGGCGACCTGTCGCTGCTGGTGAAGGTCGGCGTGCAGTTCGGCCTGTTCGGCGGCGCGATCGAGCGGCTCGGCACCGAGCAGCACCACGAGCTCTACCTCAGAGACCTGGCCGCGCTCGACCTGCCGGGCTGCTTCGCGATGAGCGAGAGCGGCCACGGCAGCGACGTGCGCAGCATCCGCACCCAGGCCCGCTACGACGTCGCGGCCGGCGAGTTCGTCCTCCACACGCCCGACGAGTCGGCCCGCAAGGACTGGATCGGCAACGCCGCCCGGCACGCCCGGCTCGCGGTCGTGTTCGCCCAGCTCGACGTCGCCGGCGAGGCCCGCGGCGTCCACGCCTTCCTCGTCCCGATCCGCAGCGAGAGCGGCGAGGTGCTCGAGGGCGTCGAGGCAGAGGACTGCGGCGACAAGATGGGCCTGCAGGGGATCGACAACGGGCGGCTGCGCTTCTGCGCCGTCCGCATCCCCCGCACCGCCCTGCTCGACCGGTACGGCCAGGTGTCCGAGGACGGCGAGTACACCTCGTCGATCACCTCACCGGGAGCGCGCTTCTTCACGATGATCGGGGCCCTCGTGCAGGGCCGGATCTCCATCGGCGGCGCGGGGATCGCGGTGGCCCGCAACGCCCTCACGATCGCCGTGCGCTGGGGCGAGCGCCGCCGGCAGTTCGGCACCGGGCTCGACATGGACACCCCGCTGATGGACTACCTGACCCACCAGCGCCGGCTGCTGCCGGCGATCGCGACGTCGTACGCGCTGCAGGCGGTCCACGACCACGTCACGTCGCTGTACGTCGCCCAGCTCAAGGACCCGCAGCCCGAGCGCCAGCGCGAGGTCGAGGCGCTGGCCGCCGGGCTCAAGGCGGTCGCCACCTGGCACACCGTCCGGTCGGTGCAGGACTCCCGCGAGTGCTGCGGCGGCAAGGGCTACCTGGCCGAGAACCGCTTCGCCGCGCTGCGCGCCGACTCCGACGTGTTCGTGACCTTCGAGGGCGACAACACCGTCCTGCTCCAGCTCGTCGCCAAGACCCTGCTGTCGGACTACGCCGCCCAGTTCGAGGACCTCGACGCCGTCGGCACGGTCCGCCACCTGACCACCCGCACCGTCTCGCGCCTGCTCGAGGACTCCCCGCTCGGACGGCTGACGCGCGAGTCGACCGACCTGCGCTCGGCGGACTGGCAGGCCCAGGCGATGCGCTTCCGCGAGGAGCGTCTCGTGGACTCGCTGGCCCGCCGGCTGCGGCGGCTGGTCAAGGAGGAGCGGATGGACCCGCTGCGTGCGCTGTCGCACGTGCAGGACCACGCCCTGGCCGCGGCGACCGCCCACGTCGAGCGGTTGGCCCATCAGCTGTTCGCCGCCAAGGTCGCCGAGGCGGCCGACGGCCCCGCCGCCGAGGTGCTGACCCGGCTGCGCGACCTGTACGCCCTGTCGGTCGTCTCGGCCGACCGCGCCTGGTGGCTCGAGCACGGCTACGTCGACGCCGACACGTCCAAGGCCGTGCAGACCGAGGTCAACGTGCTGTGCGGCGAGCTGCGCCCGGCCGCGCTGGGCCTGGTGCAGGGCTTCGGCATCCCGGACGGGCTGCTGCGCGCGCCGATCGCCGTCGCCGAGCAGCACAGCGGCGCCGGGACCGACTAGATCCGGGCGCCGCCGTGGGTGCGCTGCTGCGGTCTAGGCGCTCAGGCGCGGGTAGTCGGTGTAGCCCTCGGCGCCGCCGCCGTAGGTCGTGGCCTGGTCGACCTCGTTGAGCGGCGCGCCGGCGCGGAAGCGCTCGACGAGGTCGGGGTTGGCCAGGAAGCCGCGGCCGACCGCGAACAGGTCGCCCTGGCCGCTGTCGACGACGGACTGCGCCGTCGCGAGGTCGGACGCGCCCTGGAAGCCGGTCGAGATGATGACGGTGCCGGGGAAGAGCTTGCGCAGCGCGTCGCCGTACGTCGTGCCCGGGTCCTCGGCGATGTGCAGGTACAGCAGGCCGAGCGGGGCCAGCCCGGTGACCAGCGCCTCGTAGGTCGCCTCGATCTCGTTCTCGACCATGTCGTTGAACCCGTGCCCGGGCGAGACCCGGATGCCGACCCGGCCGGCGCCGATCGCGGCGGCGACGGCGGTCGCGACCTCGACGACGAAGCGGGCGCGGTTCTCCGGCGAGCCGCCGTAGGCGTCGGTGCGGACGTTGCTCACGTCGCCCAGGAACTGGTGCAGCAGGTAGCCGTTGGCGGCGTGCAGCTCGACGCCGTCGAGGCCGGCCTCGACCGCGCGGCGGGCGGCGTCGACGAACTCCGCCACCACGCCGGCCAGCTCGTCGGTGGCCAGCTCACGGGGGGTCGGCAGGTCCTGCATGCCGGCGCCGGTGAACACCTGGCCGGCTGCGGCGACGGCCGACGGGCCGACCGGCTGCAGGCCGGTGATGCTCTCGTGGCCGATGCGACCGGTGTGCATGAGCTGGGCGAGGACCTTCCCGCCGGCGGCGTGGACGGCGTCGGCGACCAGGCGCCATCCCGCGACGTGGGCATCGGTGTGCAGGCCCGGGGTGTTCGGGTACCCCTGGCCGACCGCGGAGGGCTGCGTGCCCTCGGTGATGATCAGGCCGGCGCCGGCGCGCTGCGCGTAGTACTCGGCGTTGAGCGCGGTCGGGGCGGTGCCCTCGCCGGCGCGGTTGCGCGTCATGGGTGCCATGACGAAGCGGTTCGTCAGCGTGAGGTCACCCAGCTGGAAGGGCGCGAACAGGTCGGTGCTCATGCGGGAGGTCTCCTCGTATCAGGTTGCGTGTGCAACCAGTGCAACGCGGCCCGGGGCCGGACCCTTCCCGCGATCAGCCCGAGGTGTCGATCACGTCCGCGCAGACGCCCAGCCCGTACGAGCGCAGGTACTCCAGGTCGATGCCCTCGGCGGAGGGCTGCTCCGCGACCAGGGCGAGCAGCTTCGCGCCGTCGGTGCCGGCGGCGTCGACCTCGGCGGCGTACGCCTTGCCCTCCTCGACCAGCTCGGCGAACGGCGTCAGAACCTTGGCCTCGAGCTCGGCGGCGTCGTCCGGCGGCGGGGTCAGCGCGGCCAGGTCGCCCTGCGCCCGCGTGGCGATGGCGAGGGTGCCGTCGACGAAGGGCTTGATGCCGGCGGCGCTGGTCGGGGACGTCAGCGCGTCGGCGTCGGTCTCGGCCACCTCGCAGACCTTGGTGGCCTCGGCGACGTAGGCGTCCTGGGCGTCGTCCCCTCCCCCGCCGCAGGCGGTCAGCAGCAGGGGCAGGACGAGCAGGAGTCGCTTCACGAGGAGCATCTTCTCAGGGTCGGCGGCATCTCAGGGTCGGCGGCCGAGCACCCAGCACGCCACGGCCGCGGCCGCGCCGACGTTGAGCGAGTCGACACCGGCGGCCATCGCGATCCGCACCCGCTCGTCGCTGCGGACCATGACCTCCTCGGTCAGCCCCGGGCCCTCGGCCCCGAACAGCAGCGCGACCTTCTCGTCCGGCCCGACGGACAGCTCCGCCAGGTCGGTGGCGGCGGCGTCCGGAGTGAGGGCGAGCACCCGGAAGCCGGCCGCCCGCACCTCGTCGATGCCGTCGGGCCAGGTCTCGAGGAAGGCGTACGGCACCGAGAACACCTGCCCCATGGACACTCTCACGGTCCGGCGGTAGAGCGGGTCGCAGGACGTCGGACTCAGGAGCACGGCGTCCATGCCCAGGGCGGCGGCGCTGCGGAAGACCGCCCCGAGGTTGGTGTGGTTGGTGACCGCCTCCATGACCACCACGCGGGTGGCGCCGGCCAGCACGTCCGCGGCCGTCCGCAGCGGCAGCCGTCCGAAGGAGGCCAGCGCGCCCCGGTGGACGTGGAAGCCGGTGACGGCCTGCAGCACTTGGTAGGACGCGACGAGGACCGGGCAGTCCAGCGCCGCGACCTCCGGCCGCAGGTCGGCCAGGCGCTGCGGCGAGAGCAGCAGCGAGCGCACCGGGTACCCGGCCGCGGCCGTGCGGGCGATGACCTTCTCGCCCTCGGCGATGAAGAAGCCGGCCCCCGGCTCGTGCTTCATCCGCCTCGCCCCGTCGGTCAGCCCGACGAAGTCGGCGACCCTCGGGTCGGCCGGGTCGTCGACCTGCTCGACGGTGCGGGTGGCCGTCACGCCGGCGGGGCCGGAGCCGGCTTGGCGCGCGCGTACTGGTCCGGCCACGCCAGGTCGACGCCGAGCGCGGCCGCGGCGTGCAGCGGGAAGTACGGGTCGCGCAGCAGCTCACGGGCCAGCAGCACCACGTCGGCCTTCCCGCTCGCGACGACCTCCTCGGCCTGCTGCGGGTCGGTGATCAGGCCAACCGCGCCGGTGGGCACGCCGGCGTCGCGGCGCACCTGCGCGGCGAACGGCACCTGGTAGCCGGGGGTGAGCGGGATGTCGGCCAGGACGTTGCCGCCGGACGAGCAGTCGACGAGGTCGACGCCACGGGCTGCGGCCTCCTTGGACAGCGCGACGCTGTCCTCGACGGTCCAGCCGCCCTCCGTCCAGTCGCTCGCGGAGATGCGCAGCAGCAGCGGCCGCTCGTCCGGCCAGGCGGACCGGACGTCCTCGACCACCTCGAGCGCCAGCCGCATCCGGCCGGCGAGGTCGCCGCCGTAGCCGTCGGTGCGGGTGTTGGTCAGCGGCGAGAGGAACTCGTGAAGCAGGTAGCCGTGCGCGGCGTGGATCTCGACGACGTCGAACCCGGCGTCGACCGCCCGGCGGGTCGCGGCGACGAAGTCGGCCCGGACCGTCGCGAGGCCTGCGTCGTCGAGCGCGGCGGGGGTCGCGAGCCCCGGGAAGGGCTCGGTGCCGGGGCCGACGGGCGTCCACCCGCCGTCCTCGGGCGCGACGAAGCCGCGGCCCTCCCACGGGCGCTGGGCGCTGCCCTTGCGCCCGGCGTGCGCCAGCTGCACGCCAGCCAGCGCGCCCTGGGCCTGGACGAAGGCGGTGATCCGCGCCCAGGCCGCGGCCTGCTCGTCGTTCCACAGCCCGGCGTCCTGCGGGCTGATCCGGCCCTCGGGGCTGACCGCGGCCGCCTCGGTCAGCACGAGCCCGGCGCCGCCGACGGCCCGGGAGCCGAGGTGGACCAGGTGCCAGTCGGAGGGCACGCCCGGGGCGGTGTCGGGGTCGGCGCTGTACTGGCACATCGGGGCGACCCACAGGCGGTTCCTCGCCGTGGCTCCGCGCAGGGTCAGGGGCTCGAACAGTCGGCTCATGCTGGGAGCCAACCGCGTGGGTGCTCCGGGGGTTCCCGCCGGTACCCTCGACGGTGAAGGCAGTCCAGCTCACGCGCGCGGAGGAACCCATGGCCGACCTCGGCAACAGCAGCACGGCCGGTACGGCCAACAAGCACAAGACCACGTCCTGGATCACGGTCCTGCTGATCTGCGTCGCCAGCATCGTGCTCGGCTTCGCGTTCGTCCTGCAGTCGATCCCGCTCGCGGTCGTCGGCGGCGTCCTCGGCCTGGCCGGGCTGGTGCTCGGCGTCACCGGCAAGATCATGGACGACGCGCACTAGCTCGCGACGCGGGCTGTCAGCAGCGCTGCACTTCAGCTGCGCCTGGGCCCTGCGAGGGCGGTGAGGTCGCCCGCCCGCGGACACGGCGGCTGCGCCGACAGCGGCACGGTGAAGCGCACGACCGCTCCCCCGCCCGGCCGGTTCTGCGCCCGGACGTTGCCGCCCTGCGCCTCGACGAGCTGCCGGACGATGTAGAGCCCGAGCCCGACCCCGCCGTACTCGCGGGTGTTGGTCGCACCGGCCTGGAAGAACGGCGTGAACAGCGACTCCTCGTCGCCCTCCGGGACGCCGATGCCCTCGTCGGTGACCTCGACGGCCGCGAAGCCCTGCTCGCGGCGCACCGAGACGGTCACCGTGCCGCCGTCGGGGCTGTACTTCACGGCGTTCTCGAGCAGCTGGGTCACGACGTGGTGGACGCTGCTCGGGTCGCCGAGCCCGACGAGCGGCTCGTCCGGGGCGTCGAGCACGAGGCGGTGCCGCTCGGACACCCCCTCGAAGCCGCGGACGGTCGCCTCCAGGCCCTCGACCAGGGGGAAGGGCCGGGCGTCGCCGGAGTGGCGGGAGGCGCCGGCCCGGGCGCCGAGCAGCAGGTGGTCGGTCAGCGCGACGAGCGCGTCGGTGCGATCGGCGATGGTGGCGAGGGCCTGGCGGCGGCGGTCCTCGTCGATGACGTCCCAGCGCCGCTCGAGCACGTGCACGTAGCCCTTGATGGCCGTCAGCGGTGTGCGCAGCTCGTGGCTGGTCGTGGCCAGGAACAGGTCCTTGGCCTCGTCGAGCGCGCGCTGCCGGCTGATGTCGCGCAGGACGACGACGCGCTCGCCGGTCGCCTCGAGCTCGGTCGCGACCGTCTCGACCCAGTGCGCGCCGACCGAGTGGTGCAGCGCGATGCCGGGCGGGCCGACCTCCAGCGGCGGGACGGTGCCGACGAGCTGGTCACGAGCGGTGCCGAGCAGGCCGGCGGCGACCGCGTTGCAGGAGCGGACGCGACCCCGGGCGTCCAGCACCAGGACGCCGTCGGCCAGGGCGTCCACCACCGCCTCCTCGTGCTCGGCGCGGGCCGTCAGCGCCAGCCGGCTGTCCTCGAGGCGGGAGACCGACCGGGACAGCACCTCACCGACCAGGACGCAGACGGGGATGGCCACCGTCACCGAGCCGATCGCCGTCTCGGGCGGGCTGCTGTCGACCAGGAACGGCAGCAGGTAGGCGAACGACGCCGACGGGGCGACCCACAGCGACGTGCCCGGCGGCTGCGTCAGGCCGACCCAGACGAACACCACGACGTAATAGACGGCGTAGCTGTACGCGCCCACGCCGCCGTAGACCCCCGACACCGACAGCAGGGCCAGCGCGGCGACGAGCACCAGCAGCGGTGCCCGCAGCGGCAGGCGGTCCCAGGGCACGACCAGGCAGATGCCCCCGAGGGACACGGCCACCAGCGCGACGGTGTTGAGGACGGCGAGGTCGAGGTGATCGCTGCCCGGCAGGTAGTTGTTCACGAGCGTGAGCACGCCGGCGGCGAGCAGCAGCTTGCCGCCCGTGCGCCCGCCCGTCGTCCGTCTCACCGGGCCAGTCTGTCCTGGTCCGGGGCCTCCCGTCGGCCGTTCGACCAAGAACCACACGAACGGCTGCGTTCAGCCCCGGAAGGTCTGCTCCAGCAGCCAGTCGCGACGGCCGTGGAGCACCTCGACGGGGGCCGCGGCGGACGGCGGACCGGGCACGGCCTTGCGCACCCGGGCGTGCACGACCCCGTGGGGCGCACCGGTGCGCGCGGCGAGCTGGCCCACCAGGCTGTTGATCTCGCGCCGCAGGTCGCCCGCCGCCCGCCACGACAGCGCATCTGCCTCGGCCTGCGCCGTCTCCTCGTCGGTGGCGACCTCGTCGACGCGGGTGCTGGACGCGCGTCGCTTGTGGTCGGCGTCGCGCCGGAACAGCAGCGCCGCCGTCTGCTCGGCCGAGAGCAGGCCGGGCAGCCCCAGGTACTCCTCGTCCTCGCCGGTCAGGTCGATGGACGCGGTGACCGCGCGACCGCCGTGCAGGACGTGGGCGAACTCGGCCTCGGCCCCGAGCGCCTGCCAGGTCTCGACGGGCTTCTGGTCGCCCTCGTCGGGCGGCAGCGGGTCGTAGAGCTCCTCGCCGTCGTTGGACGCGGGCGGAGGCAGCACGTGGTTGCGCTCGCCCTCGATCTCCGCGGCCAGCGCGAGCAGCGGGCGCACGGCCGGCAGGAACACCGTCGCGGACTCCCCCGCCCGCCGGGCCCGCACGACGCGGCCGACGGCCTGGGCGAAGAACAGCGGCGTGCGGTAGGAGGTCATCCAGGCCAGGCAGGCTGCGCGCGGGACGTCGACGCCCTCGGAGATCATCCGCACGCAGACCGCGAACCGCTCGGTCGAGCTGGTGAACGCGCTGATCTTCGCGCTGGCCTTCGGGTCGTCGGACAGGATCAGCACGGGCTTGTGCCCGGTGACCCGCTTGACGATCTTGGCGTACTCGCGGGCGTCGTCCTGGTCGCTGGCCAGCACCAGGCCCGCGGCGTCCGGCATGCCGTTGGAGCGCAGGTGGGTGAGTCGCTCGTCCATCGCCGCGATGACGTGCGGCACCCACTCGCCGCCGGGGTCGAGCGCGGTGCGCCAGGCGGTCGCCTCGACCGCCTTGGTCGACTCGCCCGTGAGCGAGGCGCTGACCACCTCGCCGGCGCTGTTGCGCCAGCGCGAGACCCCCGTGTAGGCCGCGAAGACGACCGGCCGCACGACGCCGTCGGCCAGGGCCTGGCGGTAGCCGTAGCCGTAGTCGGCCGTGCTGGACAGCCCGCCCTCGCCGTCGGGCTCGTAGCGGACGAAGGGGATCCGCTCGTCGACGCGGGTGCGGAACGGCGTGCCGGTCAGCGACAGCCGGCGCTTGGCGCCCTCGAAGGCGAACGCCACCGCCTCGCCCCAGGACAGCCCGTCGCCGGCGTGGTGCACCTCGTCGAGCACCACGAGGGTGCGCTTGGCGCGTGTGCGGGCCTCGTGGATCGCCGGCCGGGCCGCGACCTGGGCGTACGTCGTGACGTACCCCTGCAGGTCGGGCCGGACGGGGCCGACCGCGTTCGACAGCGTCGGGTCGAGGCCGATGCCGAGCGCCAGCGCCGACTCGGCCCACTGCGTGCGCAGGTGGTCGGTGGGGCAGACGACCACGACCCGCTCGACGACCCGGCTGGCCAGCAGCTCGGCGGCCAGGTTCAGGGCGAACGCCGTCTTGCCCGCACCCGGGGTCGCGGTGACCAGGAAGTCGGTGGCCCCCGACTCGCGGTAGGCCTGCAGCGCCTCGGCCTGCCACGCGCGCAGCGGCCGGCGCGAGGGCGACGGGGCGGTGGACAGGACGGTCAAGGGGCGCTCTCGGTCGGCTTTGCGGGGGTCTGCGGTACGGCGCTGGCGTGCCGCGCGGCGATGGTGCGCTGCGGGGCGCTGCGGTGGTGCGCGGGAGTCGGTCGTGCACCGCCGCATGGAGCCGGCCGGGCGGCCTCGACCCTAGGCGAGGCCGCCGACGGACACGCCGACGACGCGCCTGGAGCTCGCCGTCGGACCGGCCGCGTGGGCGGTCAGGCGGGCTCGGTGACGAAGTCGATCAGCATCTCGACGCTGCGCAGGATCGGTACCTCGAGGTCGGCGTAGGAGTCGACACCGGCGAGCACCCGCTTCCAGCCCTGCCAGCTCTCGCCCCAGCCGAGCGCCGCGCAGACGCCCTCCTTCCACGGCGTGCCGCGCGGCACGACCGGCCAGGCGGAGATGCCGACGGCGGCGGGCTTCACGGCCTGCCAGACGTCGACGTAGGGGTGGCCGGTGACCAGCACGTCCGGGTGGGTCACCCCCGCGACGATCCGGCTCTCCTTGCTGCCGGCGACCAGGTGGTCGACGAGCACGCCCAGCCGTCGCTGCCGGTTCGGCGCGAAGGTCCGCACCAGCGAGGCGAGGTCGTCGACGCCGTCGAGCGGCTCGACCACGACGCCCTCCACCCGCAGGTCGTGGCCCCAGACCCGTTCGACCAGCTCGGCGTCGTGCGTCCCCTCGACCCAGATCCGGCTGGCCTTGGCGACCTGGGCGGTCAGCCCCGCCACCGCGACCGAGCCGGACGCCGTGCGCGTCGGCGCCCGGGGAGCGGCGACCAGCGGTCGGGTCAGCGTCACGGCGGCGCCGTCCAGCAGGAACCCGCCCGGGTCGAGCGGGAACACGCGGACCTTCCCGTGCCGGTCCTCGAGGCTGACCCGCTCCTTGTCGCACTCGACGACGGCGCCGCAGAAGCCCGTCCCGGCCTCCTCGACGACCAGGCCACGGTCGGCCGCGACGACCTCGGGCGCGCGGCGGACGGGTCGGGCGGTGATGCCTGCGGAGTACCGGTCGCTCATGGCACCGACGCTAGGACGGCCGGTGCTCCGGGTCGGGGAGCGACGCGCGCCAGTCCGGCTCAGGCCCGGCGGCGCCGGCGCAGGACGGCCGCCCCCGCCAGCGCCACC
>JAOPVV010000320.1 GCA_025966005.1 Frankiales bacterium | reverse complement strand
CTCCCCCCCTCGTCAGCGCCTCGCCCGTCGCGCCGTCACCGACGCCGTCGGCCCCGGCCCCGGTCGTCGCCGCCCCGCCGCCCCGTCAGGTGCTGCCGACCACGGCCGACGAGCCGGCCGGCGACCTGCCGGTCGGGCTGGCGCTGGTCGCTGCTGCACTGGTCGTGATGTCGGCGAGCGGCACCGCGTACGCGCGTCGCGACGCCCGCTGACCACCACCGGGCCCGCCGCGAGCAGGGCCCGCCAGCTAGCCGATCGTGCGTCGGGCGTCGACCACGAGGGCCTCGGCCTGGGCCTGAAGGGCCGGGTCGTCGGGGTCGGTGCCGCGGTCGTAGACGACCTGCCAGTCGAGCAGCTCCTGGTCGGGGCGCCGGCGCCCGACGATGCGGACGCCGCCGGCGGGCTCGAGCCGCACGTGCGTCGACCAGGCGACGCTGGCCGTGACGGCGCTGTGCACCGCCGCGGGCAGGTCGCCCTCGTCGACCAGGTCGAGCCGCCACCGGCGTCCCGTCCCGCTCACGGCCGCCACCTCGACCACGTCGAGGTGGGGGCGCTGCCAGGTCGCCTTCTCGACGTCAGGCCACCGCAGCAGCCCCGAGCCGGGGATCCGCAGGCCGGCGTCGGTGGCGACCACGGCGTCGCCCGAGCCGGTCAGGGCCCACGACGTCCGGCGTTCGCCCGGGTCGAGCACGACGGACCGCACGGCCTCGGGCACACGTCGTCGTCCGAACACGCCTGCGAGCCTAGGCGGCCCCGCGCCCGTAGGGTCAGGCGGTGGACCGACGACGACTGCTGCCCCTGCTGGTGCCCGTGCTGCTGCTGACCGGCTGCTCCGAGGCGCGCGAGACCGTCGCGAACGTGCAGGCCTGCGCGGGCCTGGCGGCCGACGTCGCCCGCAGCGGCCTGCAGGGCGTGCCGACCCGGGCCGAGGCCGAGCAGGCGGTCCAGCGGCTCGACGACCGGGTGCAGGACCTCGACGAGGGCAGCGTCAAGGACGCCGCCACCGCGCTGCGCGACCGGCTGCGCGACCTGCAGCAGGCCGCCGCCGACGCCGACACCGCGGGCGTCCAGGAGGCCGCGGAGGCGGCCCGCGAGGCCGCGAGGGACGCCGCCGAGGCGTGCGGGCTGCCGGCCGACCAGTTCCTGGGCGCCAACTAGCGAGGGGCGCCCGCCGGCGAGATCGAGGCCGTCGTTAGTCGAGGTAGTCGCGCAGCTTCGCGGCCCGGCTGGGCTGGCGCAGCTTGAGCAGCGTCTTGCTCTCGATCTGGCGGATCCGCTCGCGGGTCACGCCGAACTCCTGACCGACCTCCTCGAGCGTGCGGGGACGGCCGTCGGTCAGCCCGAAGCGCAACTCGATGACCTTCTTCTCGCGCTCCGACAGCTCGTGCAGGACGTGCTCCAGCTGCTCCTTGAGCAGCAGGAACGACGCGGCGTCGACCGGGACGACCGCGTCGACGTCCTCGATGAAGTCACCCAGGTGCGAGTCGTCGGTCTGCCCGATGGGGGTGTCGAGCGAGACGGGCTCCTGGGCCAGCTTCTGGATCTCGACGACCTTCTCGGCCGGCAGGTCGAGCGCCCTGCCGAGCTCCTCCGGGGTCGGCTCACGGCCGAGCTCCTGCAGCAGCTGGCGCTGCAGGCGGACCACCTTGTTGATCGTCTCAACCATGTGCACCGGGATGCGGATGGTGCGGGCCTGGTCGGCGATCGCCCGGGTGATCGCCTGCCGGATCCACCACGTCGCGTAGGTCGAGAACTTGAAGCCCTTGGTGTAGTCGAACTTCTCGACCGCCCGGATCAACCCGAGGTTGCCCTCCTGGATCAGGTCGAGGAACAGCATCCCGCGTCCGACGTACCGCTTCGCGATGCTCACCACGAGGCGCAGGTTGGCCTCGACCAGGCGCCGCTTGGCCAGCACTCCGGCCACCTGCACGGCCTGCAGGTCGCGGCGCAGCGCCTCCGACGAGCCGGCGTCGAGCAGGTGCTCGGCGGCGAACAGTCCCGCCTCGATGGCCTTGCTGAGCTCGACCTCCTCCTCGGCGGTGAGCAGCGCGACCTTGCCGATCTCCTTGAGGTACAGCCGGACGGGGTCGCTGGTGGGCCCGGCCTTGGCCGCGGCCTCCTCGTCGCGCCGCTGACGGTCCTCCCGCTCCTGCTCGGGGTCGTCGTCGGCCCCCTCGACGACCTCGACGCCGGCCGCCTGCAGGGCCTGCAGCACCGCGTCGAGCGCCTCCGGGGGCAGGTCGCCCGAGGCCAGCGCCGAGGAGACCTCCTCGGACGTGAGCGAACCGGTGCGCCGGCCCAGCGCCATCAGCGCCAGCACCTCGTCCGAGCCGACCGCCAGCGTGACCTCGGCCGAGAGCGGCACGGGCACCGGGGCGGACGGGGCGCTCATCGCGCGACAGCCCCTGGCACGGCCGCCCCTCGAAGGGCGGTCACGTGGCGCCGATCCCGCGCTCGCGCAGGGCCCGGACCGTCTGCTCGAGGCTGACCAGCTCGGCGAACAGCCGGTAGTACCGCTCCGGCTCCTCCTCGGGGTTGACCCGCTGCAGGGTCGCCTTCACCGCCGCGGTGGCCCGGGTCGCGGCGAGCTCCTGCACGCGGGCCAGGACCGCGCCGGCGTACCGGTCATCGGGCTCGAAGTCCGACAGCGGCGCCTCGACCGCGAGTCGGGTCACCAGCGAGCGGGTCTGGTCGTCCTCGCAGGCCTCGAGCAGCGCCCCGACCCACGGCTCGCCGCCGGCGGCCTGCGAGGTACCACCGGCCTTGGCGATCACGGCGTGCACCGCCTGCAGGTCGGGCAGCGTGAAGCAGTCCTCGCCGAGGGCGTCGTACTGCGGGGCGACGAGCACGGGCAGCTGGACGGCGAGCTTGACCAGCTCGCGCTCGACGGCGGTCGCGGCGCTGTCGACGGGCCTGGCGGCGGGGCTCGCGCGACGCTGCTGCGGCGTGCTGCCCATGCTCTGGGCGACCCGGGCCAGCACGAACTTCTCGTCCATCAGCCCGAGCCAGCGGTCGAGGTTGACGGCGTACCGCTGGCGCAGCCCCTGGTCGCGGATCTTGGCGATCAGGGGTGCGGCCGCGTCGAGGGCGGCGAGCTGGCCCTCGGTCGTGCTCGCGTCGTACTGGTCGACGGTCTTGCGCAGGGCGAACTCGACCAGCGGCACGCGTGCCGCCACCATGTCCCGCACGGCGAGGTCGCCGTGCGCCAGTCGGAGCTCACAGGGGTCCATCCCTCCTGGAGAGACGGCGATGAAGGTCTGTGAGACGAACCGCTGCTCTTCTCCGAAGGCCTTGAGCGCGGCCTTCTGCCCGGCGGCGTCGCCGTCGAAGGTGAACACGACCTCGCCGCGCATCTCGTCCTGGTCGAGCAGCAGCCGCCGGATCAGTCCGATGTGCTCGTTGCCGAACGCCGTGCCGCAGGTCGCGACGGCCGTGGGGATGCCGGCCAGGTGGCAGGCCATGACGTCGGTGTAGCCCTCGACGACCACCGCCTGCCGGCGCTTGGCGATCTCCTTCTTGGCCAGGTCGAGGCCGTACAGCACCGAGCTCTTCTTGTAGATCGGCGTCTCACTGGTGTTGAGGTACTTGGGACCGTTGTCGTCCTCGTAGAGCTTGCGGGCACCGAAGCCGACGACGTCTCCGGCGATGTCGCGGATCGGCCACACCAGGCGTCCGCGGAAGCGGTCAATCGGGCCGCGCCGGCCCTCCGAGACGAGCCCGCCGAGGATCAGCTCCTCGTTGCTGTAGCCCTTGCCGCGCAGGTGCTTGGTCAGGGCGTCCCAGCCCTGCGGGGCGTAGCCCACCCCGTACGTCGCGGCCGCAGCCTGGTCGAAGCCGCGCTCGGCGAGGAACTGCCGCCCGGTGACCGCCTCGGGCGTGCCGAGCTGCTCGGCGTAGAACGCCGCGGCCTCCTTGTGGGCCGCCACCAGCCGGGTGCGCTGGGAGGTCTGGCGCCCGGCGGCGGCCGAGCCCTGCTCGTAGTGCAGCGGGACGCCGTAGCGCGCGGCCAGCCGCTCGACGGTCTCGACGAAGGACAGGTGCTCAGTGCCGCGGACGAAGCTGATGACGTCGCCGGACTCGCCGCAGCCGAAGCACATGTAGTAGCCGAGCGCCGGGTTGACGTTGAACGACGGCGACTTCTCGTCGTGGAAGGGGCACAAGCCCTTGAGCCGCCCGCCGCCGGCCGGGCGCAGCTGCACGGACTCGCCGACGACGTCGGCGATGGGGGCCCGCTCGCGGACGAGGACGACGTCCTCGTCACGGATGCGTCCTGCCATGCCAGCCCCCTCTCGACAGCGGTGAGTCTAGGGCGAGGCCCTCGACCCCGAGCCCCGGTCCACAGCGCCCGGTGGTCACAGCCCCTGGTGGTGGGCGTGCAGCGCTGCGGCGGCCCGGTCGGTCAGCGAGGCCACCTGGTCGACGACGGCCCGCAGCCGAACCCGGTCGTCGGCCGCGCACCGCCAGGCCTCGGCGTGCGCCGGCTCCAGGCTCTCGGGAGCCCGCTCGGCCAGCAGCGTCACCAGCTCGGCCACCACCTGCCGCTCCCGCTCCTGGGCCGGAGCCACGCCGGCACGGGTCATGACGTAGCGGGCGGTGACGGCCTTGAGCAGCGCGCACTCGAGCCGGACCGCCTGCGGCACGACGAGGTCGGCGCCGTAGCGCGACAGCGGTCCGGGCCCGTACCGCTCGCGGGTGGCGTCCTCGGCCGCGGTGCAGAAGCGGCCGATGAGCGTGCTGGTGAGGTGCTTCAGCGCCGCCGCGGCGCCCGCCGCCCCGTCCTGCGAGCGAGGCCACCACGGGGCCGCCAGCATCGCCGCGAACGCCTGCTCGAGCTCGGCGGCGGAGGCGCTCGAGTAGTCCTCGGCGGCCTTCTGCGCGAGGGCTGCGCGCTCCTCGGGGCGTGCCAGGACGGCCGTGTCGACCAGACCGGTGACGATGCCGTCCTCCAGGTCGTGGACGGAGTAGGCGACGTCGTCGGCCCAGTCCATGACCTGCGACTCGAGGCTGCGCCGCTCGCCGTCGACGCCGGCGCGCAGCCAGTCGAACACCGCGCGGTCCTGCTCGTACACCCCGAACTTCGACGTGCCCTCCCGCCGGGCCCAGGGGTACTTGGTCGCGGCGTCGAGCGCGGCCCGGGTCAGGTTCAGCCCGGCGCCGACCACCTTCACCTCGAGGCGGGTGAGCACGCGCAGCGACTGCGCGTTGCCCTCGAACCCGCCGCAGGGCGCGGCCACCTCGTCGAGCGCGGCCTCGCCGTTGTGGCCGTACGGCGGGTGCCCGAGGTCGTGGGCCAGGCAGGCGGCGTCGACCAGGTCGGGGTCGCAGCCCAGGGCGGCGCCCAGCTCGCGGCCGACCTGGGCGCACTCGAGGGAGTGCGTGAGCCGGGTGCGCGGCACCTCGATGCCGGGACCGGCCGGCTCGACGACCTGCGTCTTGCCGGCCAGCCGGCGCAGCGCCCCGGAGTGCAGCACGCGGGCCCGGTCGCGCTGGAAGGCGGTGCGACCCGGCCGCTGGCCGTGCTCGGGGACGAGCCGCTCCTGCGCGGCGTCGTCGTAGGCGGCGGTCATCCGCGCCAGCCTAGAGCCGGGCACCCCGTGCGCGGTGGGCCTTGGTGACCTGCTTCCACCGCGCGCGCTCCTCCGCCCGGAGCCGGACGTCGGTGCGCCGGGCCTGGAACGCCAGCTCGCGCTGCAGGTGCTGCCACGACTGCATCCGCTCGGCCGACAGGTCGCCGGCGTCGATGCTGGCCTGCACCGCGCAGCCGGGCTCGCCGCTGTGCCGGCAGTCGGCGAAGCGGCACGCCAGCGCCAGGTCCCCGACGTCCGAGAACGCCCGCGCCAGGCCCTGTTCGGAGCCGGCGAGCGCGATCCCGCGCAGGCCCGGGGTGTCGATCACGACGGCGCCGGACGGCAGGACGACCAGCTCGCGGTGGCTGGTGGTGTGCCGGCCCTTGCCGTCGACGTCGCGGACGTCGCCGGTCGGCATCACCTCACCGCCGGCCAGCGCGTTCACGACCGTCGACTTGCCGGCGCCGGACGGCCCGAGCAGGACCAGCGTGGTCCCCGGGCGCACGTACGGCGCGAGCGCCGCGACGTCGCCGGACGTGGCGCTGACCGTGACGACGGCGGCGCCCGGGGCGTGCGGCAGCAGCGCCTCGACGGCGGCGGCCGGGTCGTCGTGCAGGTCGGCCTTCGTGAGCACCACGACCGGGGTCGCACCGCTCTCCCAGGCCAGGGTGAGCAGCCGCTCGACCCGGCGCACGGACCACGGGGCGGCCAGCGAGGCGCAGACGAGGACCGCGTCGACGTTGGCGGCCAGCGGCTGCGACCGGCTCGTCCCGGACGCCCGACCGCGGGCGAGCAGGGTGCTGCGCGGCAGCAGCGCGACGACGGCGTCGTCGGTGACGGCGAGCCAGTCGCCGACGGTGGCCTGCTCCGGCGGCGGGAGTGCGGGCAGGCGCCGCGGGCCGTGCTCGGTGAGGACGTCGTAGCTGGAGCGGTCGACCCGGGACAGCCGCGCGAGGCGGGTGGCGGGAGGGAGGTCGGTGGTGGGGGGCGTTCCGGGCAGGGTCACAGCAGGGCCGTCTCTGGGAGAGGTGCGGCCCGGGCGCTACGAGCGCGGGGCCGCCGGGAGGAGGTCGGGTGCGGTCACGACGGCGACGGTCATCTCGTGCCTCCCGGGGTCCTCGGAGCAGCGCCTCGGCTGCGGTGGCACGACGGTAGGGCCGGTCGGCGCAGGTGTCACGCGGTTTGCTCCGTACTCTCGTCGGATGACGACGACGCTGGACACCTCGACGTTCGACTCCTACGACCCGGCGACCGGTGCGGTCCTGACGACCTGGCCCGTGCACGGCGCCGACGAGGTCGAGGCGGCCGTCCGCCGGGCGCGCACCGCCTCGGTGGTCTGGGCCGGCTTCGGGTTCGCCGGCCGCAAGCAGCGCCTCACCGCCTGGAAGGCCGAGATCGCCCGCCAGCTGCCCGACCTCGCGGCCGTCGTGCACGCCGAGAACGGCAAGCCCTTCCCGGACGCCGTGCTCGAGGTGACCCTCGCCGTCGACCACATCGCCTGGGCGGCCAAGAGCGCCAAGCGCGTCCTCGGCTCGCGGCGGGTCAGGAGCGGGGCGATGGCCGCGAACCAGGCCAGCACGCTCGAGTACCCGCCGCTCGGGGTCGTCGGCGTCATCGGGCCGTGGAACTACCCGGTCTTCACGCCGATGGGCTCGCTGGCCTACGCGCTGGCCGCCGGCAACGCGGTCGTCTTCAAGCCCAGCGAGCACACCCCCGCCGTCGGTGCCTGGCTCGTCGAGGCGTGGAAGCGCGCGGTCCCGGACTCCCCCGACGTCCTGCAGCTGGTCACCGGGATGGGCCCGACAGGCGCGGCGCTGTGCCGCGCGGGCGTCGACAAGATCGCGTTCACCGGCTCGGCCGCCACCGGCCGCAAGGTGATGTCGGCCTGCTCCGAGGGGCTGGTGCCGGTGCTCATGGAGTGCGGCGGCAAGGACGCCATGATCGTCGCGGACGGCGCAGACGTGTCGGCCGCCGCCGACGCGGCGCTGTGGGGCGCGATGAGCAACGCCGGGCAGACCTGCATCGGCATCGAGCGGGTCTACGTGACCGAGGGCTCCTACGACGCCTTCGTCACCGAGATCACGTCGAAGGCGGCCACTCTCAAGCCCGGCTCCGGCGAGGGCGCGTCGTACGGGCCGATCACGATGCCCTCGCAGGTCGGCATCATCGAGCGGCACATCGCCGACGCCATCGCGTCCGGCGGGCGGGCCACGACCGGCGGCACCGTCGACGGCCCGTTCGTCTCCCCCACCGTCCTGGTCGACGTCCCGGAGACCTCCACCGCCGTCACCGAGGAGACCTTCGGGCCGACGGTCACGGTCACGAAGGTCCGCGACGCCGAGGAGGCACTGCGGCGCACGAACGCCACGTCGTACGGCCTCGCGGGCTCGGTCTTCGCCTCCTCCTCGAAGGCCGGCATGGACATCGCTCGGCGGATGCGCTCGGGCATGACGAGCGTCAACTCCGTCATCGCCTTCGCCTCCGTCCCCGGTCTGCCGTTCGGCGGGGTCGGCGAGTCCGGCTTCGGCCGCATCCACGGCGACGACGGCCTGCGCGAGTTCAGCCGCGCCAAGGCGATCACCCGGCAGCGGTTCGGGCTGCCGGTGGCGCTGACGTCGTTCGACCGGCCGGAGAAGGTCACCGGCCAGCTCGTCAAGGCCGTGAAGCTGCTCCACGGCCGGGGCTGAGCGCCGGGCGCGCCGACCGCTGCGGCGGGGAGTGGACCTCCGACGCACCGCGAGGGCAGGGCGGCCGGCCGACGACCGGTGAGACCTGGCCGTCGCGCAGCCAGTGCTGGCGGAAGGCGTCCCGCAGGTCCGACCGCAGCACGTCGGCGTCCCACGGCGACGCCCAGTAGCAGTGCATCGAACCGCGGTTGACGGCGGTCCGGACAGCCTCGGCGTCCAGGCCGGACGACAGCAGGATCCGCAGCACCGACGGGTGCAGGTCCTTGACCCGCTCGAGGAACTCCGTCGCCGACAGGCTGACGAGGCGCTCGCCGCAGAGCACGACGTGGACCACGTGCAGCGCCAGCAGCTCGAAGGCCTCGGCCTCGGTCGCGGCGCACAGCAGCCGGTAGCCCTGCGGGCTCCAGGGCCGTCCGCAGGGCCTGCAGCTCGGCCGGGTCGCGGTCGAGCACCAGCAGCGTGTCGGGCTCCGTGCCCGGCTCGTCACCCGTCGGCAGGCCCGCCGACTCCTCGAGCAGCCGGGCCGCGTCGTGAGCCCGCAGCGGACGGCTGAAGTAGTAGCCCTGCACCTGGTCGCAGCGGTGCAGGCGCAGGTAGCTGAGCTGCGCGGCCGTCTCGACGCCCTCGGCGATGACGTCGAGCCGCAGGATGTGCGCCATCCGGATGATGGCCAGCGCGATCGCCGCCTCGTCGGGCTCGCTGGTGATGTCGCGGACGAAGGCCAGGTCGATCTTCAACTTGTCGATCGGGAAGCGGCGCAGGTACGCCAGGCTCGAGTAGCCGGTGCCGAAGTCGTCGACGGACACCTGCACGCCGAGCCGGCGCAGCCCCTGCAGCGTCTGGATGGTGCGCTCGGTGTTCTCCATGAGCGAGCTCTCGGTCAGCTCGAGCTCGAGCGCCGAGGCCGGCACGTCGTGAACGAGCAGGGCCCGCACCACGTCGGCCTGCAGGTCGCCCTCGACGAACTGGCGGCCGGCGACGTTGACCGACACCTGCACCGGGTCGAGCCCGGCGGCCCGCCGGGCCGCGAGCTGCCGAACGGCGGCGTCGATGACCAGCTGCCCACCCGCACGATCAGTCCGGACTCCTCCAGCGCCGGGATGAAGGTCGCCGGCGAGACCAGCCCGTGCCCAGGGCGCCCCCATCGCAGCAGCGCCTCCATGCCGACAATGCGCCCGCGGCTCAGGTCGACCTTCGACTGGTAGTGCAGGACGAACTGCTCCTGCCGCACCGCGGTGCACAGCGCCGTCTCGAGCTCGACCCGGGCGAGCACCTCGGCGTTCATCTGCGCGGTGAAGAAGCGGAACGTGTCGCGGCCGGCGCGCTTGGCCTGGTACATCGCGGTGTCGGCGTACTTCAGCAGGGTGTCGGGGTCCTGGCCGTCCTCGGGGTACACGGTGATCCCGACGCCGGCCGTCACCGACACCTCGCGGCCGGACAGCTCGAACGGCGCCCGCAGCACGTCCTGCACCTTGGCGGCCACCGTCGCGGCCCCCTGGCGCCCGGTCTCGAGCAGCAGCAGCAGCGCGAACTCGTCGCCACCGAGCCGGCCGACCGTGTCGCGCATGCGGGCGCAGCTGACGAGCCGCTCCGCGACCTGCTGCAGCAGCAGGTCGCCCACGCCGTGGCCGAGGGTGTCGTTGACGGTCTTGAACTGGTCGAGGTCGACGAACAGGACGGCGACCTGCCACTGCTTGCCCTGGGCGAGCGCGAGCGAGCGCTCCAGCGTCTCGTAGAACAGCGCCCGGTTCGGCAGCCCGGTCAGCGAGTCGTAGTTCGCCTGGTGCTGCAGGGCGGCGGTGCGGGAGAGCACCTGCGCCTCGAGCGCAGCGCTCTGGTCCTGCAGCGCGTCCGTGAGCTCCTTGAGCCGCAGCAGGTTGCGCACCCGCAGCCAGAGCTCGGCGCGGTCGACCGGCTTGGTGAGGAAGTTCTCCGCCCCGGACTGCAGCCCCCGCAGGCGGGCGCCGCGGTGCTGTGCGCCGACACCATGATGATCGGCGTGCCGGCGCTGACCGGGTCGGCCTTGAGCGCCTGGGCCACCTCGTAGCCGTCCATGCCCGGCATCATCAGGTCGAGCAGCACCAGGTCGGAGACGCGCCGGGCGACGCAGGCCAGCGCTTCCTCGCCGCTCCCGGCGCTCTCGACCTCGTAGCCCTCGGGCTCCAGCAGCGCCGTCAGCAGCTTGCGGTTCTGGGGCTGGTCGTCGACGACGAGCACCAGCGGCGCCGACCTCATCGCGTCCCGGCGACGGGCTCGCCGAGCAGGGCGTCGATGGGTGCGTACAGCTCGCGGTAGCGCAGCGGCTTGGCGATGTGGGCGTCGCAGCCGGCGAGCTGGCTGCGCTCCTGGTCGACCTTCATCGCCATGGCCGTCAGCGCGATCACCGGGATGGCGGAGGTCCGCGGGTCGCCCTTGAGCAGCGCCGTCGCCGCCAGCCGGTCCATGCCCGGCAGCTGGATGTCCATGAGCACCAGGTCCGGGTCCTCCGACCGGGCGATCGCCCGCCCGGTCTCGGCGTCAGGTGCGCAGAGCACCTCGTGGCCGGCGCTGCGCAGCAGCAGCGTGCTGAGCTTCATGTTGGCCGCGTTGTCCTCGATCACCAGCACGCGCCATCAGCCGGCCTCGACCCGGGCGGACACCGGAGGCATCGCCCGCCGTACCTCGGCCAGGAAGCTGGTGCGGTCGAAGCCCGCCTTGTCGACGATCCGGATAGGCCCGCCCGGCTCGTGGTCCAGCGCCTGCCGGTCGTCCGCGCCGATCGGCTTGGCCGTCACCACCAGGATCGGGATGTGCACCGTGGCGGGGTCGCGGCGCAGCGCCTCGACGACGTCGAAGCCGGTGACGTCCCGGCATCATCAGGTCGAGCACCTGCTTCGGGGCGAGGACGAGCGCCTCCTCTGCGCTGGCCGCCCGCAGCACGGTGAACCCCTCGGACTCGAGCAGCAGCCGGAGCAGGTCGGCTGCCCGGTCGTCGTCCTCGACGACCAGCGCAGTCCGCTCGGCCGGTCCGTCGGCGCTCGGGCGCGCCTCGACCACGGCCGCCGGCCCGTCGACGTCGCTGCGCACCGGCAGCCAGACGGCGAAGCGGGCGCCCTGGCCGACCTTGCTGGCCACCGCCACCGTGCCGCCGTGCAGCTCGGCCAGCTGGCGCACCATCGCCAGACCCAGCCCGGTGCCCTCGAACTGCCGGGCCAGGCTGCTGTCGATCTGCTTGAAGGCCTGGAACGGGGTGGCCATGTCGGTCTCGGAGATGCCGATGCCGGCGTCGGTGACGCTGATCTCGAGGAACTGCTCGTGCTCCCCCGCCGGCAGCGGAAGCCGTGCACGGGCCACCCGCCGGGCAGCGCGCCGACCTCCTCCCGCGGCACACGTCGGGCCCGCAGGACGACCCGGCCGTTGCCGGCGGCGAACTTCACGGCGTTGGCGAGCAGGTTGTAGACGATCTGCTTGGTCTTGCGCAGGTCGAGCTCGAGCAGCCCCAGGTCGTCGTCGGCCTCGAGGTCGAGCTCGACCCGCTGGGTCGCGGCCTTCTCCCGGACGATGGTCAGGCTCGCGCGCAGCAGCTCGCGGACGTCGACGGTCTCGAGCTCGAGCGCCATCATCCCGGCCTCGACCTTCGACAGGTCGAGGATGTCGTTGATCAGTGAGAGCAGGAGCTGGCCGCTGGCGAAGATGTCACCGATGTACTCCTGCTGGCTGTCGCTCAGCGGGGCCCATGAGCCCGTCGCCGAGCGCCTCGGACAAGCCGATGGCGTTGAGCGGGGTGCGCATCTCGTGCGACATCGTCGCGAGGAACTCCGACTTCATGCTATTGGCGTGCTGCAGCTGGATGTTCTTCTCCAGCAGGGTGCCCTCGAAGTGCTTGCGCCCGGTGACGTCGCGGGCGGCGGCGAACACGCCCTGCAGGCGGTGCTCGCGGTCGTGGAACGTCGCCGCGTTGTAGGAGACCATCGTCTCCTTCCCGTTCCTCGCCCGGACGGTCAGCTCGTCGTCGGTGACCTTGTCCTCGGCGAGCACCCGGGCGATGCGTCCTCGGCGCGGTCCGGGTCGGTGAACAAGGTCTTGCAGGGCTGGCCGATCAGCTCCTCGCGGGTGCGTCCGGTCAGCGCGATCATCTGCTGGTTGACGTCGCTGATGCAGCCCTGCGGGTCGGTCGTCATGAGGGCGTCGATGTTCGACTCCATGAGCGAGCGCGTGTAGTACTGCTGGTCGCGCAGCTGCTGGTCGAGCAGCGCCCGCGCCGCCTCCACCTGCTGGCGCGCCGTGTTGTCGGTGCCGATCAGCAGGTAGCCGATGATCCGGTCGGTGGCATCGCGCAGCGAGGTGACCGACACGATCGCCGGGAAGCGGCTGCCGTCCTTGCGGACGTAGGTCAGCTCGTAGATGTCCTCGATGCCGCGCGACGGCTTGAACACCAGCGCCGCGAAGCCCGGCGTGATGGACGTCTCGAGCTCGATCGACAGCTCCCGCGCCCGGGCGATGAGCTCATCCGGGTCGGAGATGTCGGCCGGCGTGATCCGGTTGACGACGTCCTCGGCCGTGTAGCCGAGCATCCGCTCGGCCCCGACATTGAAGATCTGGATGACGCCGCGCTCGTCCGTGGCGATGCTCGGGAAGTAGGCGCTCTTGAAGATGGCGTCCTGCAGGGCGAGGGTCTTGATCTCCGACTCGGTCCTGCGGTGCACCACGGCCGAGGGTGGTGCGAGGGGTGCTCATGCTGACCCGTCGGTGTGGTCGTGCCGGTGGGCTGCGTGGTGCAGCGACGCTCCCGGTCCGCCGGCGTCGAGGGCGGCCCGGGTCGTGTACCCCTGTCGGCGTCTGCATTGACCGGACCCCGCCCGTCCTGTACCGGTTCGTGCCCTCGCGGGAAGAGATCCCCACGAGTGACCAGCTCGGTCTGGTCAGATCGCGCGCGGCCCCGCCTCGCCGCTGCGCCCGAGCGCCCGGTAGTAGAGGTAGGCCGCGGTCTCGCGGGCGATGTAGCGCAGCTGCGTGCCGCGTGTGCGCACCGACGGACCCGCCCGGGTCGGCGAGGTCTGCGCGTCGATCCCCTGGTCCCGGGCCATGGTGCGCGAGCGCAGGCTGTGCCAGGGGTCGGTGACGACGACCGCGGTCGTCCAGCCCTCCGCCGCCATGACCTCCTGCGCCGCCTCGAGACTCTCCAGCGTGTTGCGTCCCTCCGGGACGGCGACCGTGACCACGTCGCGCTCCTCGAGGAACGCGGCGCCCGCCTCGGCCTCGGTCGTGCGGTCACCCGGTGCGCCACCCCCGACCGTCAGCACCCGCGGCGCCACGCCCTGCTCGAACAGCGCCCGGGCGTGCTGCAGCCGCGCCTTGAACACCGAGCTCGGGCGGCCGTCGAACTGCGAGGCCCCGAGCACGATGATCACGTCGCTCACCGGCCGGTCGTCCTGCCGGGCGACCCACCAGACGCTGACCGCCGTCGCGCCCACGACCAGCAGCACGACGAGCACGACGGCGCTGATCAGACGGCGGACCCAGCGGAAGGCGAAGAGCACCTACCGAGTGTCGCTGATCTCCGGTCCCAGGGCGGCGCGACCCGCCTCGAGCCGGGCCACCGGGACGCGGAACGGCGAGCAGGAGACGTAGTCCAGGCCGACCTGGTGGAAGAAGTGGACGCTGGCGGGATCACCGCCGTGCTCGCCGCAGACGCCGATCTTGAGTCCCGGCTTGGCCGCCCGCCCCTCCTCGACCGAGATCGCGACCAGCCGGCCGATGCCGGACTCGTCGATCGACTCGAACGGGCTGACGCCGAACACGCCGAGCTCGAGGTACCTGGAGAAGAACGACACCTCGACGTCGTCGCGGGAGAAGCCGAAGCCCATCTGCGTCAGGTCGTTGGTGCCGAAGGAGAAGAAGTCGGCCGAGGTGGCGATCGAGCCGGACGTCAGGGCGGCGCGCGGGATCTCGATCATGGTGCCGATCAGCACGTCGACGGGTTGACCGGTCTGCGCGGCGACCTCGGCGAGCACCCGCTCGGCCTCCTCGCGGACGATCTCGAGCTCCTGGACGGCGCTCACCAGCGGCACCATCACCTCGGGACGCGGGTCGAGCCCCTCGGCCTTGAGCTCGGCGGCGGCCTCGGCCAGCGCCCGGACCTGCACCGCGAACAGCCCCGGCACCACCAGGCCCAGCCGCACCCCGCGCAGGCCGATCATCGGGTTGCTCTCGTGCAGCCGCCGGACGTGCACGAGCAGCGCCTGCCGCTTGGCGTCGACCGGCCGGCCGGTGGCCTCGGCCACGGCGGCCTCGACCTGCAGCTCGAGCAGGTCCGGCAGGAACTCGTGCAGCGGCGGGTCGAGCAGGCGGACCGTGACCGGGAGGCCGTCCATCGCCCGCAGGATGCCGATGAAGTCCTCGCGCTGCAGCGGGAGCATCGCCGCCAGGGCCTGCTCCTGCTCGGTCTCGTCGTCGGCGAGCACGAGGTCCTCCACCAGCTGGCGACGCTCGCCGAGAAACATGTGCTCGGTGCGGCACAGCCCGATGCCCTCGGCGCCGTACCGCCGGGCCCGCTGGCTGTCCTCCGGGTTGTCGGCGTTGGTCCGCACGCCGAGCCTGCGGGTCGCGTCGGCGTGGACGACGAGCCGGTGCACGGCCTGGACGAGGTCGTCGCCGTCCCCGGCGGCGAGCTCGCCCTCGAAGTACTGGACGACGGGGCTCGGCGTCACCGCGACCTCGCCGAGGAACACCTCGCCGGTCGTGCCGTCGATCGACAGCACGTCGCCCTCCCCGACGACGGTGCCGTCCGCAGCGGTGATCGTCCGGGCCTGCACGTCGACCTCGAGCTCCTCGGCGCCGCAGACGCAGGTCTTGCCCATGCCGCGGGCGACGACGGCCGCGTGGCTGGTCTTGCCGCCGCGGCTGGTGAGGATGCCCTGGGCCGCGATCATCCCGGACAGGTCGTCGGGGTTGGTCTCCCGGCGCACCAGCACGACCGCCTCACCGCGAGCCGCCCAGGCGACCGCGGTCTCGCTGTCGAAGACGACCTTGCCGACGGCCGCACCCGGGCTCGCGCCCATCGCTCGGGTCAGCACCGTGGCGCTGTCGGTCGAGTCGAAGTGCGGGAACATCAGCTGCGCGAGCTGGGCGCCGGTGACGCGCAGCAGCGCCTCGTCCTCGTCGATCAGGCCCTCGTCGACCAGCTGGGTCGCGATGCGGAACGCCGCCCCGGCGGTGCGCTTGCCGACCCGCGTCTGCAGCATCCACAGCGTGCCGCGCTCGATCGTGAACTCGATGTCGCACAGGTCGCGGTAGTGCGTCTCCAGCGTCGCCATCGTGGCTATCAGCTCGTCGTAGGAGGCCTTGTCGAGCCCCTCCAGCTGCTCGAGCTGCAGGGTGTTGCGGATGCCGGCGACGACGTCCTCGCCCTGCGCGTTCTGCAGGTAGTCGCCGTAGACGCCCTGTGCGCCGCTGCCGGGGTCCCGGGTGAAGGCGACGCCCGTCCCGCTGTCCATGCCGAGGTTGCCGAACACCATGGAGCAGACGCTGACCGCGGTGCCGAGGTCGCCGGGGATCCGCTCCTGGCGGCGGTAGAGCTTCGCGCGCTCGGTGTTCCACGACTCGAAGACCGCCTGCACCGCGCGCCCGAGCTGCTTGCGCGGGTCCTGCGGGAACGGCTCACCGGTGTGCTCCTGCACGATGGCCTGGAAGCGCTGGACGATCACGCGCAGGTCAGCGGCGTCGAGCTGCAGGTCGTCGGTGGTCCCCTTCGCCCGCTTGGCCTCGTCGAAGACGTGCTCGAAGGCCTCGCCGTCCACGCCGAGCACCGTCTTGCCGAACATCTGCACCAGGCGGCGGTAGGAGTCCCAGGCGAAGCGGTCGCTGCCCGACTGGCCGGTCAGTCCCTCGACGCTCTCGTCGTTCAGCCCGATGTTCAGGACCGTGTCCATCATCCCGGGCATGGAGAACTTGCCGCCGGAGCGGACGCTCACCAGGAGCGGGTCGCGCGCGTCACCGAGCCGCTTGCCCATCGCCTGCTCGAGGTCGGCGAGGTGCTGGTCGATCTCAGCGGTCAGCCCGTCCGGCACCTCGCCGGTGGTCAGGAAGGCTCGGCAGGCCTCGGTCGTGATGACGAAGCCGGGCGGCACGGGAAGGCCCAGGTTGGTCATCTCGGCGAGGTTGGCACCTTTCCCGCCGAGCAGGTCCTTCATGTCCTTGCCGCCCTCGGAGAAGTCGTAGACGTACTTCGTCACGGTGCGCTCCTCGGGGTGCAGGGCCGGTGGTCCGGCGAGGCTACTCGCGGGTCCACGGCGTGCGTCGACGCGCCCGGCCGGCCAGCAGGGCCGCGGCCAGCAGCGCGAGGACGCCGCCGCCGAGCAGCAGTCCGCGACGGTCGGGGGCGGTGTTGCGGGGCGTCGCGGTCTCCTG
>JAOPVV010000319.1 GCA_025966005.1 Frankiales bacterium | reverse complement strand
TCCGCCCGCGCGACGAGGTCCGCGCGGTCGGCGCGGTCGGCCAGGTCGACGGCCAGCGCCGAGCCCCCGAGGGCGTCGGCGCGCTCCTTGAGCGGCACCTCGGAGCGGGCGACGAGCGTAACGTGGGCGCCCCGGGCGGCCGCGCTGTCGGCCAGGCACGCACCGATCCCGCGAGAGGCGCCGGTGACGAGGACGTGGGCACCGGAGATCTGCATGGGCACAGCCTGCCCTGTCGCGCGGGCCGGACGCTCAGCTGGCGAGCTGGTGCAGCACGCGGCGCAGGTAGGACTGCCGGACGTCCGAGAGCTCGACGGGAGCGGGCGCCATCAGCAGCAGGCCCGCGCGGGAGAGCCGGTCGGCCTCGTCGAGGGCGTGCGCGAAGTCGCGCACCAGCTCGGCGTCGTCGCGCTGCACGGTCAGGGTCAGGTCGACCAGGGGCTGGCCGGCCGAGACCGCCACCGACAGCTGGTGGCGCAGGTCGGCGCGCACGGCGTCCATGCCGGCGGCTGCCTGCAGGACCGACGAGGCGGTGCGCAGCTGGCCCGCGGGAGCGGTGCCGGCGCCGGCGCCGACGAGCAACGCCAGCTCGCGCAGCAGTCCCTCGACGTGCGCCTCGGACCGGGCCACGAGCGTCGTGTCGAGGTCGGTGAGGACGATCCGCACCTGCTCCAGCGCGGGATCGCCCAGCAGGTCGTCGCCCCAGGCGGCGAGCAGGGCGTCGACGTCGACGTCCACCTCGACGTCACGACCGCCGGCGCGCAGCTCGAACCACACGGTCTTGCCGGTCGGCAGCGGGTCGACGCCCCAGCCGTCGGCCGTGGCGCTGATGAGCATCAGCCCGCGGCCGGTGACGGCGGTCGGGTCGAGCATGCTGAACGACGGGCTCACCGGGCTGCCGTCGCCCACCTCGACGCGCAGGTGGTCGGCGTGCAGGTGGAGCGCGACGGTGATCGGGGCGCGACCGTGAAGGACGGCGTTGGTGACCAACTCGGACACGGCGAGCTCGGCGTCGTCGATGCGCGAGGCCAGGCCCGACCCGGCGAGCAGGGACCGCACGGCGGCGCGGGCCGACGGCGCAGCCTCGGGCACGGGGTCGAAGGACAGCTGCTCGACACGCACCTGCGAGGCGCTGCTGCGAGTGCGCGTGCGGGGGCTCCGGCGGTCTGCGGGACCGTCCACGAGGTGTCCTCCGAGGGTCGTGCGCCACCCTCCTCGGCGGCTGCTGCGGGACCACCCCGACGGCGGCCGGTCCTGATGATGCCCGCGGAACCCGTCCTCCTCACCTCGGGGCGGCCGTCGAAGCGCTAGCCGAGGGTGACGTGCATCTCCCAGACCAGGACCTCGGCGGGGTCGAGCGCCTCGAGCCGGCGCCCGCCCGCGCCGGTGAGGCGGACGGCGTCGCCGGCGACCAGCGGGCCGGCCCCCTCGAGCGAGACCGACCCGGCGGCGACGAACAGGTGCACCCAGGGGGCGTCCGGGACGTCGACGACCTGCCCGGGTGAGAGCCGGGCCGCGTGCAGTGCGGCGCCCGCGTTGCCGATCGTGATGGCCGTGTCGCCGGCGTGGCGGCCCAGTCCGGAGGCGACCGGCACCAGGCCGCTGCGCAGCCGCGCGTCGCCGATCTCGAGCTGCTCGTAGCCCGGCGTGCGGTCGCTGCCGGCCGGCGCCACCCACATCTGGACGAAGTGCACCGGGACGTCGGCGTAGGCGCCGTCGGCCCGGTAGGCGTCGTTCTTCTCGCTGTGCAGGATCCCGCTGCCGGCGCTCATGCGCTGCGCCAGGCCGGGGTGGATGACGCCGCTGTGGCCGGTGGAGTCCTGATGCACCAGTGAGCCCTGCACCACCCAGGTGACGATCTCCATGTCGCGGTGGGGGTGGGTCTCGAAGCCCGCGCCGGCGCGCACGACGTCGTCGTTGTTGACCAGCAGCACGCCGTGCGAGGTGTTGCGCGGGTCGTAGTGCCGCCCGAAGGAGAACGAGTGGCTGCTGTCGAGCCAGGCGATCTGCGTGCGCGGGCGGTCGGCGGCACGACGGACGTCGACGGCGGGTGCGGCGGCGGGTGCAGTCATGCCCGCTGCAACGAGGCGGCGGCCCCCGCACTTCCTGCGGCCAGGTGCCGGCCGGCGGGCAGGTCGCGCACCCCTCGCAGCGGCCCGCGGACCAGCAGCAGCCCGGACGCGGTGTAGGCCACCACCAGCACGGCGAGGGCGGCGCGGGTGTCGGCCACCGTGGCCAGCACGCCGCCGGCGACCGCGCCGAGCGGGATGCCCGCGCAGTTCACGACCTGCATGCTGGTCAGCACCCGGCCGATCAGCTGGGTCGGCACGTAGCGCTGGCGGAAGCTGCCGGACACGACGTTGCCGGCCGTCACGCCGACGACGACGACGACGAGCGTGCTGCCCGCGACGAACAGGCCGAGCCGCCGGCCCGGTGCCGCGAGCGGGACCAGCAGCGCGCACGGGCCGGCGCCGGCCTTGCAGACGACCAGGGTCCGGGCGTCGCCCAGGTGCCGGACCAGCGGCGTGAGCACGGC
>JAOPVV010000312.1 GCA_025966005.1 Frankiales bacterium | reverse complement strand
ACCACGGCGAGCGCCCGGCGGCGCGCGAGCGCCGCTCCGGCCAGCAGGCCGTACGCGGGCAGCAGCGTCAGCGGCAGGGCGCCGACCAGCAGGACGAGCAGCGTGCCCCGCTCACCGCCCACGGCCCGGACCGCGACGAGCAGGACCAGAGCGCCGGCCACCAGCCAGGCGAGGACGGCCACGACGGACCGGGACGCGGAAGGCCGCCGTGCCCGGGTAGCGGGGTCCGGCGGCCTTCGGTGGCGCGTGAGGCTCAGCTGAGCAGGGCGGCGGTCTCGTCGACCCAGTCGACGGCCTTCTCGCGGAGCTTGTCCTCGTACGCCTTGGCGTGGTGGCCGCAGAAGAGCAGGTCACCGGAGGTGAGCAGGACGCGGACGAAGGCCTGGGCGCCGCAGCGGTCGCAGCGGTCGGCAGCGGTCAGGGTGGGGGCAGCGGGTGTCGCAGTTCCGGTCACGCCCTGAACAACACCACATCTTCGGCTGACGTTCCCGTCGAGGGCAGGATGGGGAGCGTGTCGACCTCAGATCGCAACCCTCCTGTCACGCACGGTCCCCTCTCGGGGCTGCTCGTCGCGGACTTCAGCCGGGTGCTCGCCGGCCCGTTCGCGGCGATGATGCTGGCCGACCTGGGCGCCCGGGTCGTCAAGGTCGAGCGGCCGGGCAGCGGCGACGACTCGCGCGGCTACGGGCCCTTCCTGGACGGTCGCTCGCTCTACTTCGCGCGGGTCAACCGCGGCAAGCAGTCGGTGGCCCTCGACCTCAAGGACCCCGCCGACCTGGCGGTGGCCCGGTCGCTGGCGCTGCGGGCCGACGTCGTCGTGGAGAACTACCGACCGGGCGTGATGGACCGCCTCGGTCTCGGTGCGCCGGCTCTGCTGGCCGAGAACCCGCGGCTGGTCTACTGCTCGATCAGCGGCTTCGGCCACACCGGGCCCTGGTCGCAGCGCCCGGCCTACGACGCGGTCGTGCAGGCGATGAGCGGGATCATGACCATCACCGGCGAGCAGGGCGGCGTGCCGGTGAAGCCGGGCATCCCGGTGGCCGACCTGTCGGCCGGGCTGTACGCCTTCGGCGGCATCACGAGCGCCCTGCTCGGCCGGGCCACGACCGGGCGCGGCACCCACCTCGACATCGCCATGTACGACGCGACGGTCAGCCTGCTCGAGGGCGCTGGCCTGTCCTTCCTGGCCACCGGCGAGGACCCGGCGGCGATCGGCAACGCGCACTTCTCCATCGCGCCGTTCGACACGTTCGGCTGCCGCGACCGCGACATCACGATCTGCGCGGCCAACGACGGCCTGTTCGTCACCATGGTCCGGGCGCTGGGCCTGCCGCGGCTCGCCGACGACCCCCGGTTCGCCACGAACACGGCGCGGCACGCGGAGCGGACGGCCCTCAAGTCCGAGGTGGAGGCGGTGCTGCGGACGGCCGACGCCGACCACTGGCTGGACGTCCTCGACCTCGCCGGCGTGCCCTGCGGGCCGCTCAGCTCGGTGGCGGAGGCGATGGGCAGCGAGCAGGCCCGCGTCCGCCGGATGGTCGTTGACTCCGGCGGCCTGCCGGGACCGGGCAACCCGGTCAAGGCGTCCGGCTACGACGACCCGCTGGTGCGACCGCCGGCCCCGGCCCTCGACGAGCACGGCGACGCGGTGCGCCGCGAGTTCGGGTGACGCTGCTCGTCGCCCTCGACCTGATGGGCATCTTCGTCTTCGCCCTGTCCGGCGCCACGCTGGCCGTCCAGCAGCGCATGGACGCGTTCGGCGTGGTGTTCCTGGCGTCGGTGGCAGCGCTGGGCGGCGGCGTCGCGCGCGACGTCCTGCTCGACATCGCGCCCGCGGCGCTCGACGACACCCGCTACCTGGTGGCCCCGCTGGTCGCCGGGACGCTGGTGTTCTTCTTCAGCCCGCTGGTGGAGCGGCTCGCCGGCGCCGTGCGGCTGTTCGACGCGGCCGGCCTCGGGCTGTTCGTCGCGGCCGGCACCGGCAAGGCGCTGGACGCCGGGTTGGGCGCCGTCCCCGCCGTCGCCCTGGGCTGCCTCACCGGCATCGGCGGCGGGGTCCTGCGCGACCTGCTGGCCGGTGTGGTGCCGGTCGTGCTGCGGCGCGAGGTCTACGCGGTGCCGGCCCTGCTCGGGGGAGCCGTCGTCGTCGTCCTGGACGGCCAGGGCCGCAGCGGACCCGTCGTCCTGCTCGGCGCCGCCGGCCTGGTCTTCGCGCTGCGCATGCTCGGCGTCTGGCAGGACTGGCACGCCCCGGTCGCGCCCCAGCGACGCCGGCAGGTGTAGGAAGCAGGCATGACCCGGCTCTGCGAGGACTGTGGCGAGCACGCCGAGTGGGAGCTCTCGAGCGTGCGGGAGAACGCCGTCCCGCCCGACTCGGTGAGGACTGCCGCCTGCCACCAGCACCGGCTCGACGCCACCGAGAACCTGCTCAGCCAGTACGGCAACGTCACCGTCGTCGAGACGCTCGGCTAGCGTCCCGACCCGATCCTGCGAGCCCCGCCTCACCCTGACCCGAGGAGCACCGCATACCCGTCGCCGCCACCGGCTACGCCCACGTCCGCATCACCGTCACCGACATCGAGCGGTCGCGGCGGTTCTACGACGACGTCTTCGGCTTCCCCGTCGCCTACGAGGTGCCCGCCGGCGCCAACGACGCCACGAAGCAGGCGCTCGGCTTCCTGTTCGGCGGCGTCATCTACGCGCTGCCCGGAGGCCAGCTGTTCGGCCTGCGCCCGGTCGCCTCCGAGGGCGACGCCTTCGACGAGGACCGCGTCGGACTCGACCATCTGGCGCTGGCCGTCGGCAGCCCCGACGACCTGCAGGCGGCGGTGGCCGTGCTCGACGGGCTGGGCGTCGCGCACGAGGACGTCAAGGACCTCGGCGCCGGCCTGATCCTGGAGTTCCGCGACCCCGACGGCGTCGCGCTGGAGCTCTGGGCCACCAAGTAGGGGCGGGGCGGGTCAGTCGGGTCAGCCGCCGAGGACGCCGACCAGGCCGCGGATGCTCCGGCGCTCGAGCTGGCGGTCCAGCGACGTCTGCCCGCTGACCAGCCGGGTGAACAGCCCCCACATCCCCGGCAGCGACCGCATGACCTCGTGCACCACGCGGGGGTGGGCGGTGAACGCGGCCAGCGCCCGTCGTCCGGCAGCCATCTCGGCGCCCAGCTCGCGCTCGACGGCCTTGGGGTAGGCCGCCGGGTCGCCGGCCGCCGCGGCTCCGGCCAGGTCGCCGGAGCGCAGCGCGAACGAGATGCCCTCCCGGGTCCACGGCTCGAGCAGGCCGGCGGCGTCGCCGGCCACCAGCACGCGTCCGCGCACCAGCGGCGATCCGGCGGCGCGGACGCGCGTGAGGTGGCCGCCGTCGTGGTGCGCGGTGGTGAGGTCGAGGCCGAGCGAGTCGACGAACGAGCGGTAGTAGGCCCGCACCGCCTCGCCCTGGGTGCGGTCGCCGATGACGCCGACGGTGAGGGTGTCGCCCTTCGGGAAGACCCAGCCGTAGGACCCGGGGACCGGACCCCAGTCGAGCAGCACCCGGCCCGACCAGTCCGATCCGGGCGGGGTCGGCAGCTCGGCCTCCATCCCCAGGTCGACCTGGTCGCAGACCACGCCGACGTGCGCTGCGGCCCGGCTGCCCGAGCCGTCCGCGCCGACGACGGCGCCGGCGGTGATGTCCCCGTCCCGCGTCGACAGGACGACACCGTCGTCGCTCTGCGCGTAGCCCGTGACGGTCACGCCGGTGCGCAGCACCACCCCCGCGTCGGTCGCGACCCGGACGAGCGCCTCGTCGAGCTCGGAGCGCAGCACCATCGGCAGGAAGGCCGGTGCCTCGCGGGTGAAGCCGGCCCGCCCCCTGGTCGTGAACGAGATGCGTCCGACCTGGTCGCGGGCGAGCGGACCGAGGTCGACTCCCGCGACGTCCACCGCGGCCTGGGAGGCGCCGATCATCCCGCCGCCGCAGCGCTTGTAGCGCGGTAGCTGCTCACGCTCGAGCAGCACGGTGCGGGCCCCGGCCCGAGCGGCAGCGAGCGCGGCAGCCGCGCCGGCAGGGCCGGCGCCGACGACCGCGACGTCGTACGAGTGACTCACCGCACACCCCCCGTGACCGACAGGGGGTACCCGTCGTTGGAGCCGTGGACAGGTCTAGTGCGACCCTCACCCGGCGGACCAGGACAGATCGTCACCCCGAGGACGCAGGACACCGCAGGATCGTGCCACCCCGACGGGCGGCCAGGACGAGAGGCAGGTAGACGTGCGCCCCCCGAGGCTGCTCGGTCCGATCTCCCACCAGGCCGTGGCCGCCGCCCTGGCGCTCGTGCTGACCGCCGGCGCCGTGACCGCCGCGCTCGGCCAGCCCGACGTCGGGCCGCGGGACCGGGC
>JAOPVV010000260.1 GCA_025966005.1 Frankiales bacterium | reverse complement strand
GGCCACCCGCAGCGCCGCCAGGTGGGCCGCGGCGTACCGCTCGCCGGGGGTCGCGGCGCCGCAGGCCTCGACCAGCCCACGCCGGGCCAGCGCCAGCAGGGTGCCGGCCGGCAACACGGAGATGGAGGTCGAGGTCGAGACCGGGCGGGCGCTCGGCGAGACGGAGGTGGTGATCATGGCGCGCTCCTAGTCCAGGACCCGGGCGAGGGTCCAGCGGCCCGAGGACCACGAGAAGCACAGGTCGTAGACGCCGGTGCCGGCCGAGCTGGGGCCCGAGAACGGCGGGCAGCCGGCCTCGACCCGGAACCAGTCCTGCTCGCCGTCGTCGACCGACGCCGGGCCGACGACCGCGCCGACGTCGGGCGCCGGCTCGCCCCAGGCCCGCTGCGCCCACTTGGGCGAGGAGGGGATCGGGGAGGTCCGGAGCGGGGCGAGCGGGTCGGCCTCGCCGTCGCCGGCGGACAGCGCGAGCACGCCGGCGCTGCGCCACCAGCCGCCGGACTCGGTCCAGCGGCTGAGCACCTCGCGCACCTTGTAGATCCGGCCGCCCCAGAGGAACTGGGCGGGCACGTCGTCGTGGCGCTGGACCTCGACGGCGTCGACACGGAGACGGGACACGGTGGGCTCCTCCCGGACGGACGGTGCGGGCAGCGGGCGCTGACCGCGGGTGCCGGGGGAAGGCGGCGACGGCGGCGCTGCGGTCCCGGTGCTGCGCTTCCCCACGCCGCACCGGGACCGGCAGGTCCCACCCGGTGGCGTGAGAGGGTCGAGCTCTCGGCCACCGGGCGGGGGTCCGCCCACGGCGGGTCCGCGAGGCCCCGCCTGGTCTTGCTTGATCGTTCGACCGTGTGTTCGAACGACTCGAACAGTAGACCCTGCCACCGACAGGACCGTCAACCGTCGACCCTGGGTCGAGACCGGGGCGGCTGTCGGTGGCGTCCGGCAGGATCAGACCGTCGTCGACCGGAGGGGGAGGACCGTGACGCTGCGCCGCAGCGCGGGCACCGCGGCCCGCACACGGGTCCGCTGGGGGGTGCAGCACGGCGTCGTCGGCCTGGCGGTCCGGCGCGCCGCCCGCCAGGGCGACCTGCAGGCCTCCTCCATCGTCGACCCCTCCCACCGGGACGACCCGTACCCGCTCTACGGCCGCGTGCGGGCTCGCGGTCCGCTCGTCCCCGGCCGCCTCGGCCACGTCACGGCGACCCACGCCGTCGCGTCCGAGGTGCTGCGCAGCGAGGACTTCCGCGCGGGCACCGACGCCGAGGCGCTCCCCCGGGTGCTGCAGGACCTCGTGGCCTGGTCGTACGACACCGGTGCCCTCGGTCCGATCGACCCGCCGTCGCTGCTGGTCACCGAGCCGCCGGACCACACCCGCCACCGCCGGCTGGTCTCCCGCGTGTTCACGGCCCGCGCCGTCGAGGGGCTGCGGGACCGCGTGCAGCAGATCGCCGACGGGCTGCTGGACGAGCTGGAGGGCCAGGCCGATCTGGTCACCGCGTACTGCTCGCGCCTGCCGGTCACCGTGATCACCGAGATCCTCGGTGTGCGCCCGGAGGACCACGAGCAGGTCCTGGCGTACGGACGGGCCGGCGCCCCGAGCCTGGACGTCGGCCTGTCCTGGAGGCAGTTCCGCGAGGTCGACACGGCGATCCGCGGCTTCTCGACGTGGCTCGGCGGCCACCTGCAGCGACTGCGCGCCGACCCCGGCACCGACCTGCTCAGCCAGCTCGTGGTGCTCGAGGACGACGGCCAGCGCCTCGACGACACCGAGCTGCGGGCGATCGCCGGCCTGGTCCTCGCGGCCGGCTTCGAGACCACCGTCAACCTGCTCGGCAGCGGCACCGTCCTGCTGCTGCAGCACCCCGAGCAGCGCGAGCGGCTGCACGCCGAGCCCGGGCTGTGGTCCACCGCTGTCGACGAGGTGCTGCGCTACGAGTCGCCGGTGCAGCTGACGGCGCGCTTCGCCGTTCGCGACACCGAGGTCGCCGGTCAGCGCGTCCGCAGGGGCGGGCTGGTCTCGACGATGCTCGGCGGCGCGAACCGCGATCCCGCGGCCTTCGACGAGCCCGACCGCTTCGACGTCGGCCGCCCCAACGCCCGCGACCACCTGTCGTTCTCGGCCGGCCGGCACTTCTGCCTCGGCGCCTCGCTGGCCCGGCTCGAGGGCGAGGTCGGCCTGCGCAGCCTGCTCGAGCGCTACCCCGACCTCGCGCTGGCGCCTGGTGCCCGCCGCACGACCACCCGCGTCCTGCGCGGCTGGGAGGCGCTGCCCGTCCGCACCGGCCGGCCGGCACCCGCGCTGCGGTGACGGTCAGGTGGCCTCGCGCGTCCGGACGTTACGGGTCAGGTCGCGGCCGAAGGTGACGTCGAGCCGCTCGCTCACGGCGAGCCCGACGACGGCCAGCAGCGCCTCGGCCCAGACGTCCCGCAGCTGGGTGATCGTCTGGTGCAGCCGGGGCCACTGGTCGTCCGGGCGGCCGGAGTCGTCGAAGGGCTTCCACACCTCGTCGAGGAACAGCTGGACGTAGACCTTGGCGATGCCGTCGGCGTGCCGGCGCAGCTGCTCGACGACGTCCAGCGACCGGTCGAGCGGGATGCCGAGCCCGACCAGCGACTGGCCGATGCCGGTGAGCTGCGGGAGCACCTCCTCGTACTGGTCGTCCGACACCTGGCGCAGCAGGCCCAGCCGCAGCGCCCGGTCGCGCAGCCGGGGGTCGCTGGTGGCGAAGCGCTCGGCGAGCTCCTCGGCCGAGACGATCGAGCGGTCGTGGTCGCCGAACAGCCGCCGCACCGTGCGGATGAACGTGAGCACCTGCTCGGTCGAGCCGCCGGTGGTCTCGAACAGCTTCTTGACGGTGTCGAGCTTGACCCCCTCGGCCTGCAGGTCCTGGATCAGCTCGAGCCGGGCCCGGTGCTCGGGCCCGTAGAAGCCGGTACGGGCGCGCACCTGCGGCGGCGGCAGCAGCCCGCGCGACTGGTAGGCGCGCAGGTTGCGCACGGTGACCCCGCTCGCCTGCGCCAGTCGGTCGATGGTCACCCAGCCGTCATCGCCCTCGTCCACGCCCATGTGACACACGATACGCAGAGCTCCCCCTTGCGGTGTGACATCGATACGTGATGAAGTGATGTCACATCGACTCTGGGAGATCTCGTGACCACCATGCTCGAGCGTCCCGTCCCGGCCACCCCACGCCCGGCCCTGGTCCCGGTCCCGTCCACACCGGCGTCCGGAGCCGGCCTGTCGCCCGCGCGCGTCGAGGAGCTCGGCCACCGGCTCGACGCGATCCGCGAGCAGGTCATCGGCTCGCTCGGCGGGTCCGACGCCGACTACATCCGTTCGGTGATCAGCGCCCAGCGCCGGCTCGAGATCGCCGGACGCGCCCTGCTGATGGCCGGGGTCCTGCCGCCGGCGTGGCTCGCGGGCACCGCCTGCCTGTCGGTCGCCAAGATCCTCGAGAACATGGAGATCGGCCACAACGTCCTGCACGGCCAGTGGGACTGGATGAACGACCCGGAGATCCACTCCTCGAGCTGGGAGTGGGACACGATGAGCCCCTCCTCGGCCTGGAAGGACTCCCACAACTACCGGCACCACACGTTCACCAACGTCGTCGGCAAGGACCGCGACGTGGGCTACGGGATCCTGCGGATGTCGGAGGAGCAGCGGTGGACCCCGTACTACCTCGGGAACCCGGTCTACAACGTGCTGCTCAGCCTGTTCTTCCAGTGGGGCGTCGCGCTGCACGACCTCGAGGTCGAGCAGGTGCTGGCGGGCCGCAAGAGCAAGCGCCAGACCTGGCAGCAGCTCAAGGGCATCGGACGCAAGGTCCGCCGACAGGTCGCCAAGGACTACCTGCTGTTCCCGGCCCTCGCCGGCCCGTTCTTCGCGCCGGTGCTGCTCGGCAACCTGACCGCGAACCTGGTGCGCAACGTCTGGACGCACGCCGTGATCTTCTGCGGCCACTTCCCGGACGGCGCCGTGCAGTTCGACGAGAGCCAGCTCGACGGCGAGACCCGCGGGCAGTGGTACCTGCGCCAGATGTCGGGCTCGGCGAACCTCGACGGCGGCCGGCTGTTCCACCTGATGACCGGCAACCTGAGCTTCCAGGTCGAGCACCACCTGTTCCCCGACCTGCCGAGCAACCGCTACGCCGAGATCGCCGTGCAGGTCCGGGCCCTGGCCGAGGAGTTCGGCGTCGACTACACGACCGGCCCGCTGCACACGCAGTACCTGCAGGTCCTGCGGCGCATCAACCGGCTCGCCCTCCCCGGCCGCGCCCGGGCCGGCGGTGCAGCGACCGCCTAGACGGGGCAGGGTGGGTCGCATGACACAGCGACTGCAGGGGACCGTGGCGATGGTGACCGGGGCGAGCTCCGGGATCGGCGAGGCGACGGCGCTCGCGCTGGCCGCCGAGGGAGCGGCCGTGGCCGTGGTGGCGCGCCGCCGCGACCGGCTCGACGAGCTCGCCAAGCGCATCGAGGCCGGGGGCGGGACGGCGCTGGTCGTCGAGGCCGACGTCACCGACGAGGCCCAGGCGCGCGGCGCGGTCGAGCAGATCGTCGCCGGGCTGGGCCGGCTCGACACCCTGGTCAACAACGCCGGCGTGATGCTGCTCGGTCCGATGGAGCAGGCCCCCGTCGAGGAGTGGCAGCGGATGGTGCAGATCAACGTGCTGGGGCTCATGTACTGCACCCACGCCGCGCTCCCCCACCTGCTCGGGGCCGCACAGGACAGCCCCCGAGGGGTCGCGGACGTCGTGAACATCAGCTCGGTCGCCGGGCGCGTCGCGCGGGCGGGCAGCGGGGTCTACAACGCGACCAAGTTCGGCGTCGGCGCCTTCAGCGAGGGCCTGCGCCAGGAGGTCACCAAGCGCCACGTCCGCGTCTCGCTGGTCGAGCCGGGGGCGGTCGAGACCGAGCTGACCAGCCACAACCGGCCGGAGGTGCGGGAGACGATCAAGGCGCGGTTCGCAGACATGGAGCGGCTGCAGAGCGAGGACATCAGCGACGCGATCACCTACGTCGTCACCCGCCCGCGGCACGTCGCGATCAACGAGGTGCTGATCCGGCCCACCGAGCAGGAGGCCTAGCCGTCCGCGGACGCCGGCCCCTGCACCATCTGGCGGTGCCCCGACGGGTCCCGCACGACGCCGGTGCGCAGGCCGGCCGGACCGTCCGCGAGCGCCCGCTCGACCCCCGCGCCCGCGGCGA
>JAOPVV010000238.1 GCA_025966005.1 Frankiales bacterium | reverse complement strand
CCGGGCCGCCGCGAGCAGGCGCAGCGCGGCCCCGGCCCCGGTCGTCGTCGGTGCGGCCGGGTCGACCAGCAGGCCGATCAGCACCTCGTGCGCATGCACGGACGTCAGCGCCGGTCCGGTGCGGTGCAGCAGCGCGACCAGCTGCGCGTCCGAGAGGCCCTGCAGCGCAGGGACGCCCATGAGCGCGGCGTCGGTGCTCTGCAGCACGTCGCGCGCGAGCCAGGGCAGGGCGGCCTGGAGCCGGCCGACCCGCCAGGACGCCCGCAGACGTCGCAGCGGCGGCCGCGGGTCGAGCCGCTGCCGGACGCTGAGCCGGGGCGCGTCCCCCGCCAGCAGGTCGAGGTGCCGGTCCTCGCGGCCGGTCACCGGGTCGAGCCCGAACAGGACGCCTCCGCATCGGGCGGGGACGAGCGGCTGCACGAGGACGGCCAGGGGCTCGCGGCCCGTGACCCCGGCGCTGCCCTCGGCCGCTGCGGTGCGGGACGCGACGACGGTCGCGACGGCGTGCGCGAACTGCTGCTCGCCCCGGACGCCGACCACCGAGCTGAACCGGCCCGCCATCAAGGACCCTGCGAGGTCCTCGATGCACGAGCTGCTGCGCACGACCAGCGGGCGCGCGCCGTCGGCCGACAGCAGCGACCAGGCCTGCCGCACGCGGGCCGGCAGGCGGTCGCGGCCGGGCAGCGCGTCGACGGTGCCGGTGGTGATAACGAAGCCGGGGACGACGGGCAGCCCGTGCTCCCCGGCCCGGGCCAGGGCCGCCGCCTTGGACCCGGTGAGCCGGGGGTCGACGGCCCGGGGGTCGTCGAGCTGCACGATCTCCGGGACCTGGGTCCCGGCCACCGGGCCCGTCACGGCAACGTGGGCCTCGTCGGACGGGAACACGGCGACCTCCCTCGCTGCGTGGACGCTGCTCCGTACCGGCTCCCCCCGACCAGGGGCCTACGTCCCGACCTTCGCCCGGTGCCGCTGCTCAGCGTCGACGGTCCGCAGGACCCGGCAGTCGGGCGGCCCACCGGGGCCTGCACGCCGTGGCGGCCCCGTCCAGGCGCCGGTCCAGCGAGGGCGCGGAGCTGTTCGCCCGCCGCGGCGTCGTCGGGGACCGAGCGTGTCCCGGACGTCCGGCCGGCGAGGTCGCAGTGCTGCGCAGGACCAATGGCCCTGCCGCTCACGAGGTCCGGCGGGCCACGCTGTCCGGACCGACTACTCCGGAGGACTCCCGTGCCGACCCTGCCTCGTGACCTCGAGGACCTGCGCCTGGCGCCGGTCCTGCTCTCGCTCGACGCCCAGATCGAGGACCTGGCTCGGCTCGTGACGTCCGAGCTCGCCGCGCGCGTCACCCTCGAGAGCGGCATGCTCGACCGCACTCCGACCGAACGGGAGAAGGCGCTGCTCGAGTCGGTGCGCCACTGCATCGGCCTGCACGGCTGGCACCTGACCCGCGACCCGCGCGGGGTGCGCCTCACCCACGGCGCCCACACGCTGGTGCTCGGGGCTCCTGCCAGCTTCGAGGAGTACGTCGGCGGGTCGGCCCAGGTCTGAGCGCCGACCAGCCACCTCGATCGGGGACTTCCGGCCCTGGCCCGATTGCGTCGTACGGTCGAGTCTGGCTGGGATGAAGGACTTCTGCACGGCGGAGACGCACCTGTCCTGGCTCGTGCTGCTCGGCGACCGGGTGCTCAAGGTGAAGAAGCCCGTCCGGACCGAGTTCATCGACCTCACGACCCGTGAGGCGCGGGAGCGCAACGCGCAGTGCGAGGTGCTGCTCAACCAGCGGCTCTCGCCGGACGTCTACCTCGGGGTCGCGCACCTGGCCGGGGCGGACGGCCTCGACGAGCCGGTGGTCGTCATGCGCCGGATGCCCGAGGACCGGCGCCTGGCGCTGCTGGCCGCGCGGGGCGACCGGCTCGACGAGCCGGTGCGCCGGCTCGCGCGGCTGGTCGCCGACTTCCACCGCACGGTCCCCGTCGTGCCCGGGGCGGGGTCGACCGAGGTCGTGGCCGGCTTGTGGGAGGCGGGCGGCGAGCAGCTCGTCCGCCACGGGCGCGACGTCGTCGGCGGCGACGAGGTCCGCGAGCTGGTGGTGCAGGCCACCCGCTACGTCCGCGGTCGCCCGGCGCTGTTCGACGGCCGGGCCGACCGGGTGCGCGACGGGCACGGCGACCTGCTGGCTGACGACGTGTTCCTGCTCGACGACGGGCCGCGGGTGCTCGACTGCCTCGAGTTCGACCCCGCCCTGCGGGCCGGCGACGTGCTGGCAGACGTCGCCTTCCTGGCGATGGACCTCGAGCGGCTGGGGCGTCGTGACCTGGCCGAGCTGCTGCTGAGCGAGCACCGGGCCGCGCTGGCCGACGACTGGCCGTCGTCGCTGGCCGACCACTGGATCGCCTACCGCGCGTTCGTCCGCGCCAAGGTGGCCTGCCTGCGCGCCGAGCAGTCCGACCCGGCCTCCGCCGCCCTGGCCCGCGACCACCTGGCCCTCGCCCGACGCCGGATGCGCTTTGCCACAGTAAAACTCGTGCTGGTGGGAGGCAGCCCGGGGACGGGCAAGACCACCCTCGCGAGGGCGCTGTGCTCGTCGACGGGGTGGGAGCTGCTGCGCAGCGACGTCGTCCGCAAGGAGCTGGCGGGCGTGGCGGAGCAGACGTCGGCGGCGGCGCCGCCCGGTGCCGGCCTGTACTCGCAGGAGCACGGCCGGCGCACCCTCGACGAGCTCCTGGCGCGTGCGAGAGCGCTGCTGTCGCAGGGCAGGTCGGTGGTGCTGGACGCCACCTGGGCCGCCGCGTCGTGGCGTGCCGCCGCCGAGGCGCTCGCCGTGGAGACCGGCTCCGAGCTGGTCTGCGTCCGGGCCGTCGTCGACGACGCCGTCGCCGACGCCCGGCTCGCCGCGCGCACCGGCGACGCCTCCGACGCGACCCCGGCCACGGCTGCGCTCCTGCGCCCCGGGTTCGAGGACTGGCCGCAGGCACGGGTCGTCACCACCGACCGGCCCGCGGACGAGCTCGCCGGCGGGATCGCCTGCGGCCTGCTGGAGCCGTGACGCCGGAGCCGTGACACCGCAGCCCGCGGTGGCGCAAGTCCGTTCCTCGCCGCTGCCCCGGGACCGGTCTCGACGTGGGACGAGCCTGGACGACCCGGGAGTCCGCCGTGACCCCTGCGCCGTGGCCACTGCCGAGCCCGACGAGCGCACGGCCCCGTGATGAGCGCCCGCCGTGCTCGACGAGGACAAGGCCGACCTGGTCGTCCGGGACGTCCCCGTGCCGGGCCCGCCGCCGGGGGGTCCTGGTCCGCGACGGCTTCGGCTCGTGCCACTCCGACCTGCACCTGCGTGACGGGCAGGTGCCGCTGCGCCGTCGTTCCCTGGGTTCTGGGTCCGTGACGGGTCGCCGTCGGCGGGCGCCAGGTGGCTGCCAGGGTCGGGGCGGTGGGACTTCGGTCCCCTCCGGCCAGGCCCCTGGGCCGTACCGGCCGGACGCGCGCGGCGCAACGTGGGGACCACGGTCGGAGCTTCAGGAGGAACCATGAGCGACACCACCCTCACCCCGGACAGGAGCACCTGGCAGGCGCTGTTCGACGACCTCGCCGCGGGCCGGGACAGCCAGCCGGTGACGATCGAGGTGCTCGACATGGACTTCGGTGACCAGACCGAGGCCGGGCGGATGCCGTTCCGGTCGTGAGCTTCGACGAGAGGGGCGACGTGATCATCATCGCGCTCGGCGGCGTCTCGTCGAGGTGGCCGGTGGTCCTGCGGCACCTCGTCCACCGGCCGCGCCGGGTCGACGTCCTCGAGCACGCCGAGGGCGGCCTCGTGCTGCGCTTCGTCGACGCGGACGACGCCGCGACGCTGCTGACCTTCTCGCCCTGACCGACCGGGGGGCGACAGGCTCGCCAGGACGTCGGCGTCGAGGACCAGGCGGTCGGCCGGCGGGCCTCGGCTGAGCGCCTCGGTCGTCGTGGACGCGGCGCCGGGGGTCATGCCAGCGCCTCGGCGAGCAGCTCCGCGGTCGCGACCGCGCCGGCCCGGGTCATGATCGACCCGGCGTGGTCGAGTCCTGGCAGGAGGCGGGTGGTCACGGCGTGCGCGGCGTACCGCTCGACGGCGTCGGGCGGGTACACCGGCGACGTGCCCTGGCCGGTGGCCCACTCGGCGTGCGAGAAGCGCACCGGCACCGTGAGGTCCTCCCACCGCGAGTCGCCGAACAGGACCGACTCGGCGTCCGCGAGCAGCGCGGCTCCCGACAGGCGCACGCGCCCGTCGGCCAGCTCGCGCGAGAGGTAGGCGTCCAGAAGCGGGTCAGACGGGTCGAGCAGGGGAGCGGTGTGCGAGAACTGGTCGCGATACTGGTCGAGCGACTCCCACGGCCGGTCCAGGGGGGCCAGCCGGTCGGCGACGACGGCGGGCAGCGACTCCCGGGTCAGCCCGGGCGGCGCGGCCATCGGGTAGCCGCCGTCGACGAGCACGAGGCTCTCGACGCGGTCGGGGTGGCAGACGGCGAGGTCGACCGCGACGAAGCCGCCCATCGACATCCCGCAGACCACCACGCGGTCGAGGCCGAGGGCGTCGAGGACCGCGAGGCAGTCCTGGGCGTGCTGGTGCACGGACGAGGGACCGGTGACGTCGAGGCTGTCACCGCGGCCGCGCAGGTCGGGCGCGACCAGCGTCAGGTCGGGCGCCTGGGCGTGCAGCCAGTCCCACAGCCGGCGGGAGCTGCTGATGCCGTGGACGGCGAGCACGGGGGCGGACGTGCCGGGCAGGACCTCGACCGCGAGGTCCCCGCCGTCGACCGGCACCAGGTGCACGCCGGGGGAGGGGAGGCTCATGCCTGGACGGTAGGCGCGGGTCGTGGGGACCGACAGGGAGTCCGGACCCGCACTACCGGTGCCGGGGTGGTGGTCTGTCACGCGGTCGGCCGTCGGTGAAGCGGTCCTCGAGCACCCACAGTGCCCCCCAGCCCTGCAGCAGCAGCAGGTCGCGGTCGGCCTGCGTCGTCACCGGCGTGATGCGGTAGACCACCGAGCTGGGGAAAGCGACGGTGCGGTCGATCCAGTCCGCGAGATCGCCGTCGAGCATCCGCGAAGGCGACGAAGGGCCGTCGGCCACCTGGCGGTGCCCTCGACGTCGTCGCACGACACGCCAGTGAACGGCGCGAACCTGCTCCGGCGACCGATCGTTCGAAAGAGGCCGAGGTCCCGACCGATTCGGGGACGCGTGGGCACCGGCCCTGTCGGCTCACGTGACGACCCCCCCGACGAGGCTGCGATGCCGGGCGCCCACCTCGGCGTCGACTCGCGGAGGAGCCCCGACAGGTTCGCTCGCGCTCCAGGGCCCGGTGCCGTCGCTTCTGGAAGTAGCGCAGCGCGCGACAGAGCGGCTGCCGTCCGCCGACTTCCGAGCAGGCGCGGGACCAAGTTCTCTAGTACCCCGTAGGTCTACGCCGTAGAGATCTACGTCGTAGGCGCGTTGAGCCACCTGACCCCGAGCACCGTCCTGGTGCGGCCCGGCGACCGGAACGGCACGACCCCGGAGGCCGGCATGACCAGCACCGCAGATCGTCTCGTCCCCCGTACCGACACCGCGCCGGTGAACAGCAGCCGACAGCACGGCCGAGGCGAGCTCGCTGCGAGCGGACAAGCGCGTCAGTCTGCTGGCACCCTGGTGATCGCGGCGGGGCTGATCCTCGGACTGTCGGGCGCAGGCGCCTGGGCGTTCGTCCAGAGCAGCCTGGCCGGCGAGAACATCACGGTCGCCGAGGACGCCGCCCGCTTCGGCGGACAGCAGGTCAACGGGCCGCTCACGGCGTACTACGAGGCGGACGTCATCGAGGACTACGCGCTCGAGGTCAGCGGCGGCAAGACCTACGCCGAGCTCGGCCGTGAGGACCCGGTCCGCGCGACCGTCGTGGACGGCAGTTCCCTGCGCGCCAGCTTGTTCACCTGCGTCGTGAGCTTCGGCATCGCCGCGATGGCGATGGGCTCCGCGATCATCTTCGTCCTCATCGGTTTCGCGCTGCGCGCCGTCCGCAGTCCCAGCACCGCCTGACGGCACGAACGGCTCGGGCGGCGCCGGGACCCCGGCGTCGGCAACCACCAGCACAGGAGCGCGCCATGAGAGCCCTCGTCTACCACGGCCCCGAGAACAAGAGCTGGGACACCGTCCCGGACCCCACGATCATCGAGAGCACCGACGCGATCGTTCGCGTCGACACCACCACCCTGTGCGGCACCGACCTGCACATCCTCAAGGGCGACGTGCCCACCGTGGCCGACGGCCGCATCCTCGGACACGAGGCCGTTGGCCTGGTGACCCAGGTCGGCGACGCAGTCACATCGGTCCACGTCGGGGACCGCGTCCTGGTCTCCTGCGTCAGCTCCTGCGGGCGCTGCCGCTACTGCCGCGAGGGCATGTACGGCCAGTGCCTCGGGGGCGGCGGCTGGATCCTCGGCAACACCATCGACGGAACGCAGGCCGAACAGGTGCGGGTGCCGTTCGCCGACACCTCCACCTACCAGCTGCCCGCGGGGCTGGACGACGAGTCAGCGCTGATGCTGTCCGACATCCTGCCGACCGCGTATGAAGTCGGGGTCGTCAACGGCGGCATCCGCCCCGGCGACACCGTCGCTGTCGTCGGCGCCGGTCCCGTCGGCCTGGCGGCGGTGCTGGCCGCGCGTTTGTTCAGCCCGGCGCACATCGTCGCGATCGACCTCGTCGACGCCCGGCTCGAGGCTGCCAAGCAGTTCGGCGCCGACGTCACCATCAACCCGTCGCGTGAAGACCCGGCCGTGCAGCTCGCGACGCTCACGGGCGGCCTCGGAGTCGACGTGGCCATCGAAGCCGTCGGCCTGCCCGGCACGTTCGAGACCTGCACCAGCCTGGTCCGGCCCGGCGGGCGCGTCGCCAATGTGGGCGTGCACGGCACCGCGGCAACGCTGCACCTCGAGGACCTGTGGTCCAAGAACGTCACCATCACCACCGGCCTGGTCGACACGTGGTCCACCGCCACCCTGCTCAAGCTCGTCGTCTCCGGCCAGCTCGACGCCCGGCGCTTCGTGACCCACCGCTTCGCGCTCGGCGACATCGTCGACGCCTACGACACCTTCGGCCACGCCGCCGACACCGGCGCGCTGAAGGTGGTGCTCACCAACACTCCCGTCTGACCTCGCGCCCGCCGAACGGCCAGGCCGCACCTTCAACTGGGTGCGGCCCGGCCGAAGGAGGCACCGCCGTGACCACGCATTACCGCCATGCACGCCACTGTCACGCCGACAGCCCCCGCGGCCCGTCAGCCACAGACGGGCCGATCCAACTGCTGCCACTGCGGTTGCAGCTTCGCCCGACCGCGCCTCCGGGACAGGCGAAGGGTCTGGTCGACGGCGCGTGGTGGCCCTACACCGACGATCTCGTCACCGAGCTAGACATCCCCCGGCTCCAACGCGTCAAGCGGCGGCTTGGTCCTGTTGTGTGGGGCGGGGCCAGGCGGTCGCTTCGTCGTATGGCTGGTCTCGAGCTGCTCGTCGAGGAAGGCGATGTGCAGGGCGAGCTCGCGCAGCGCGAGCCGGAGCTGGTTGAGGGCTTGCGTGCGGGACGTGTTCGCGCTGCCCTGCAGCGTCTTGAGCACCCGCAATGCCTCGACCGATCCGTCATGGATCTTCGGTGTCGCGGTCGCCTCGCCCGACAGCACGGCGCGCGCGGCGGCGATCGCGTCGACGACGTCGGTCTTGCCGTGGCGCCGGCGAACCTGCCGGTTGAGCCGGCTGACTTGAACGACAGCGACGCCGTGGGCAGCAGGGTGACGGGCGAGAGCGGCGCCGTAGCTCCACAACGTGATCTAGGCTGAGCCGTGCGAACCCGGGCCAGCGGAACGTTGGTCCCGCTGGCCCTTCCGTGGAGACGGCTCTGGCGAAGGCTCAGTTCGAGGCGACGAACGCGGCGATGCACTTGGCGACCTCGGGCCCGGCGTCCTCCTGCAGGAAGTGCCCGGCCGCGGGGATCGTCGTGTGGGGCTGTCCCGCCGCGCCGGGGACGAACCGCTGGAACCAGCGCTCTCCGCCGGCGGTGACCGGGTCGGCGTCGGAGAACAGCGTGAGGAGCGGCTTGTCCCACGACTGGAGCACCTCGTGCGCCCGCCGGTTCGCCTCTGCCGCCGGGTCCGACGTCGAGGTCGGGACCAGCGTCGGGAAGACGCGCGCGCCGGCCTTGTAGCTGTCGTCCGGGAACGGCGCGTCGTACGCCCGGCGCACGGCCTCCGGCATCGGGCTGCTCACGCCGAGGCTGACGATGCTGCCGACGTCGAAGGTCGGGGTCGACTGGGAGAACTCCTGCCAGTCCAGGAACGCCTGCGGGGGGGTACGCGACCCGTCCGGCAGGCCGGTGTTGCCGATGACGACCCGGGAGAAACGGGACGGGTTCTCCGCTACGACGCGCAGCCCGACCAGGCCGCCCCAGTCCTGCCCGAAGAAGGTGACGTCACGCAGGTCGAGCGAGTCGAGCAGCAGCGACCGCACCCACTCGACGTGCCGCGCGTAGGTGTAGTCGGAGCGCTCGGTCGGCTTGTCAGACCGGCCGAAGCCGACGAGGTCGGGCGCGATGCACCGCAGCCCCTCCGCCACGAGCACCGGGATCATGGTGCGGTAAAGGAAGCACCAGGACGGTTCGCCGTGCATCAGCAGGACGACGGGAGCGTCCCGCGGTCCCTCGTCGAGGTAGTGCATCCGCAGCGTGCCGCCGTCGAGGTCGTCGACCTCGGCGTAGTGCGGTGCGAAGTCGTAGCCAACCAGGCCAGCGAACCGATCGTCCGGCGTGCGCAGGGTCTTCACGTCGATCTCCTTCAGGGGGTGGATGGCCTACATGACCAGGACGGCGACGAGCCCGAGCAGCCCGGCGCACGTGACGCCCACAGCGAGCGGGATCGTGGTGCGGCTGCGGGGAAGGGGAGCGCCGTCGCGCATCGCCTGCTCCACCTCGGACCAGCGCAGCCGCGCGGTACCGGCGACGAGCACGCCGAGCAGCACGAGGAAGACGCCGATGCCGCGGCGGAGCGGCAGCGCGCCGGCACCCGGGAACGCGCCGACCACGGCGACGCCGCCGGCGGTCAGGGCCAGCGCGGTGCGCAGGTAGGCGAGGTAGGTGCGCTCCGACGCCAGGCTCATCCGGTAGTCCGGCTCCGAGCTCGGGGGCACGCCCGGGACGCCGCTGACGGCGGTCACGCTGAGGCCCGCCGCTCGCGTGCTGCCGGCATCCACTCCGGTCCGGCGGTCTCGTCGATGCGAGCAAGCAGGCGCGGCCCGACCGGCTCGACCAGCTCGAGCAGCTGCTCGGTCCGGGTCGCGCCGAGCAGCCGCCAGGCGCGCTGGGTCAGCCGGTCCGTGCGCGCCTCGATGCTGCGGCGCAGCTCGAGCCCCGCTGCGTTCACGCCGTCCTCGTCGGCCAGGCCGCGCAGGCGCAGGTCGTCGAGCGCTTCCTGCAGCGCGGCGTCGTCGGAGCCGCGACTGCGCGGGATCCAGTCCTGCGGGTAGTTGAGGAGCGCGTTGTGCAGCATCCCGGCCTGCGTGGCGCTGATGTCCTCCGCCGTCAGGACCGCGAAGTGCGTGTCGCCGCGCCACTCCCGGATGCAGTTGAGCGCCAGCCAGGCTGACACGACCGGGTCGTCGGGCCGCGCCCGCTCCCGGTGCGCGGCGAACAGCACGCGACCGGAGACGGGCAGGGCGTCCACCGCCTCCCACAGCGCCGGGCCCAGGTCGGCCAGGCCGTCGCAGACCTCGGGGACGTACTGCCTCAAGCCGCGCCCGACCGCCTCGTCCCGCGCCTGCGCGACGGCCCCGAAGGTGGTGCGCTCGGCGACCAGGGCGAGCGAGATTGCGATGAACAGCGGCGAGATCGAGTAGAACGACGCGGCGACCGCCTGATGACCTGCCGGAGCCAGCGGCACGCTGCGGCTGACGATGTACGAGACGCCGCCGTCCTGCAGCCCGAGCCGGCGATAGGACTCCAGCGCGAACGGGTCCCAGTAGATCCAGCCGATCAGCCGGTGCGAAGCGAAGGACGCGCGGGCGCTCAGGTCGTCCCAGTCGGTCGACGAGCTCATGCCGGAGCGGTGGCCGTACGGCTCAGGACCAGCGAGATCATCTCCCGCGCCACCATCGGGCCGGCGTTCTGGTTCTGGCCGGTCACGAGGTTGCCGTCGACGACCCAGTGGTTGGCCAGCGGGTCGCGGAAGCGGGTCGCGCTCTCGAAGCGCGCCCCCAGGCGCCGCAGTTCCGTCTCGGGGTGCAGCGGGGTCGACGCGATCCCCAGCTCCTGCACCTGCTTGTCGGTGACGGCGCTGATGCGGCGACCCTCGACGAGGGGCCGGCCGTCCGGTGCCAGGGCGCCGACGAGGCCGAGCGGTCCGTGGCAGATGCCGCCGATGACCAGGCCGCGGTCGTTCGCCAGCGTGACCAGCTCGGCCACCTCCGGGGACGTCCCGAGGTCGAAGGCCGCGCCCCAGCCGCCGGCGAGGAACACCAGGTCGTAGTCGGCGACGTCGAGCGCGTCGACCGCGAGCGAGGACTGCACCTTCGCGCGGAGCACATCGTCGGCGAGGAAGCGGTCGTCGGCCTTGCAGCGCAGCACCGGTTTCAGTGACATGGGGTCGACGGGGATGACGCCGCCCCGGGGGCTGGCCACGTCGACCTGCATCCCCGCGTCGAGGAAGGCGTAGTACGGCACGGTCAGCTCGGAGCTGAACACGCCGGTGGGCTTGCCGACGTCGAGCACTCCGTGGTTCGTCGCGATCACGAGAGCGCGGCGACCGGGAGCGCTCTGCTCGACCGCCTCGCGATCGTGGGGGTGCATCCCGGCGTGCTGCACCAGCTTGCGGAGCAGCCGGGCGGGCAGCGGTGGGCGGCGGGACATGGGACCTCCAGCAGGTCGGCGGGCGGCGTAGGGCCACGGGTTGCGGCGCTCGGGGATGCAGCGGTGCTGCTCCTC
>JAOPVV010000305.1 GCA_025966005.1 Frankiales bacterium | reverse complement strand
GTCGAGGTCGAGCGCGCGCAGCGCGGTCGCGGCGGTCGCGGCGTCCGGCCGGGCGGCCGGGTCGGCGGACAGCAGCGCCCCGAGCAGGTCGCGCAGGGCGGGCGGGACCTCGCCGCCGAGCAGGCCGTCCAGCAGCAGCCCGGCGTCGCGGACGTCGTCGGCGGGACGAGCGGCCCCGCTCAGCAGCGCCGACGTCCCCCAGCCCGTGAGGTGCGGGGTCGGCCGCGCGGGCACGGACACGTCGAGACGCACCGCCCGGCCGTCGAGCGCCCCGTGCACCTGACCGACGGCGTGCAGCACCGCGAGGGCCTCGAGGACGTCGGCGACCAGGCCGACCGCCGCCGACGGGGACGGCCGGGGGGCGGTGTCGAGGTCAGGGCCGTCGACGCGGTCGCGCACCACGACCACGACGTCGTCGCCCTGGCCGTGCCCGGGCGGACCGACGACCTGCCGCACCCGCACCAGCCCGCGGCCGTCGCACCGGCGCAGCGCGTCCGCCGCGCTGAGCAGCCGGACGCGGGCGAACGGGTCGCCGACGCGCAGCACCTCGAGTTCGACCGGTGCGCCGTCCGGCACCGAGGTCGCGGCGAAGGACTGGCCGTGCGGCACCGGTCCGAGCGGCTCCCCGACGACGTGGCCCCGCAGGTCCACGCCTCAGCCCTCGGGGATGGTCGTGGCCAGCAGCACCAGGGAGAATCCGAGCAGCAGCAGCACGGCGGCGTCGAGCCCGCGGGTCCGCACCACCAGCCAGCCGGCCTGCCGGGCGGGCAGGGTGAGGCGCAGGCCGGCGGCGAGCAGCAGGGCCAGCCCCAGGACCACGGCGCCGGGCTGCCAGTCGACGGTCGCGCCGAGCAGCAGCCCTACCGCGGCGACGGCGAGCACCGAGACCGCTGGCAGCTGACGGGCACTCACGGACCGCTCCTGTCGTGCGGGGAGCCCCGGGTCGTGCCGGCGCTCCTGCGTCCCACGTGGAGGCCGGACCCTACCGGCGCGGCTGTGACCAGCGTGTACGTACGACACCCCCGGGTACCTCTGACTCGATGACTGCACTCGCCGCACCCCCAGCGGAGGATCTCCCCGTGCCCACGCCCACCCTCCGCTGCGAGGCGAGCGGCGCGTTGTTCGAGCTGTCCCAGGACGTCACGACGGTCGGACGCGGCGCCGGCGTCGACATCGTCCTCGACGACCCGAGCGTGTCCGGGCTGCACGCCGAGCTGATCCGCCGCGGCGCGTACGTCTACGTCACCGACCTGGGCCTGTCGACCAACGGCACCCGGGTGAACGGGCGCCCCGTCGGCCGGCGGGTGCTGCTCGAGGGCGACGTCATCGCGTTCGGAGCCGCCCGCACGCGCATCGCCGGGCTCGCGGCCGAGACGGCCGACGACACGGTCGAGCTGCGGCGCATCTCGGCCCCCGAGCTGACCCGCCGCGAGTGCGAGGTCCTCAGCGCGCTGTGCCGCCCGGCGCTGCAGCAGGAGGCCTTCGTCGCGCCGGCGACCGCCCGCGACATCGCCGACGAGCTGGTCGTCACCGAGGCGGCCGTCAAGCAGCACCTGCTGCGCCTCTACGTGAAGTTCCGGATCGCCGAGGGCGTCAACCGCCGGGCGCGGCTGGCCAACGAGGTCATCAGCAGCGGCGTCGTCCGTCCGCTGCCCGCCGACGTCGAGGCCGGGATCAGGCGCGCCGGCTGACCGCGCGCTCCGCCGCCTCGACGCAGTTCTTGAACAGCATCGCCACCGTCGTCGGGCCGACGCCGCCCACGCGCGGGGTGATCGCGCCGGCGACCTCGTTGCAGGCCTCGTCGACGTCCGGCAGCAGCTTCTTGCCCTCGTAGCGGACACCGCCGCCGACGACGGTGGCGCCGGGGCTGATGTGCACGGGCTGCAGGATGTACGGCACGCCGACGGCGGCCACGACGATGGACGCGCGCCGCGTGTAGACCGGCCAGTCCGGCACTCCCGTGTGCACGACCGTCACGGCGGCGTTGGCGGTCGGGCGCTTCTGCGCGAGCAGCAGGGCCAGTGGACGTCCGAGGGTGGTGCCGCGACCGAGGATGCAGACCTCCTTGCCGGCGACCTCGATGCCGTGGTGGGCGAGCAGCGCCTCGATGCCGGCCGGGGTGCACGGCACCGGGCCGGGCATGCCGAGCGCGAGGCGGCCCATGTTGACCGGGTGCAGACCGTCGACGTCCTTGTCCGGGTCCATCTCGAGCAGAGCGGCCTCGAAGTCGATCTGCTTCGGAGTGGGGTGCTGCACGAGCATGGCGTCGACGGCCGGGTCGTCGTTCATCTGCCGGATCGCGGCGACGACGTCGGCCTGCGTCGCGTCGTCCGGCAGGTGCAGGTGCGGGCTGGTGAGGCCCAGCTCGGTGGCCTTGGCCATCTTCATGGCGACGTAGCCGCCGCTGGCGCTGTCGCCGCCCACGAGGATCGTCCCGAGGCCGGGACGGTGGCCGGCCTCGACGAGGGCGGCGATGCGGGGCCGCAGGTCGGCCAGCACGGCCTCCGCGACGGGGGCTCCGGGCAGCAGTCGGGCGGTCACGGGTGCAACCTACTGGGCATGGCAGTCCCCGGTCCCGCGCCCTTCCCGCCCGGCTTCTTCGACCGCCAGGACGACGGGGACGACCGCAGCTTCTACCGGTCGCCGCGGTTCGTCACCCACCTCGACGACGCGGCGATCGCGGCGGTCGGCGCGCTGTACCTCGAGCTCGGCGTCGGGGGTGACGTGCTCGACCTGATGTCGAGCTGGGTCAGCCACCTGCCCGCGCCGCCGCGGTCGCTGACCGTGCTGGGGCAGAACGCCGAGGAGCTGGCCGCCAACCCGATGGCGACGGCCACGGTGGTCCGGGACCTCAACGCCGACCCGGTCCTGCCGTTCGCGGACGCCTCGTTCGACGCCGTCCTGGACTGCGTGTCGGTCGACTACCTGGTGCGTCCGGTCGAGGTCCACGCCGAGGTCGCGCGGGTGCTGCGTCCGGGCGGGCTCAGCGTCTGCACGTTCAGCGACCGCTGCTTCCCGACCAAGGCCGTCCGCGGGTGGCTCGCGACCGACGACGCGACCACTGCGCGGTCGTGGCCGAGTACCACCGCCGGGCAGGCGGGTTCACCGACCCGGTCGCCGAGCAGCGGCTGGACGGCCGGAGCAGTGACCCGCTCTGGGCCGTCTGGGCGAGGCGCTCGGACTAGGGCCGCCCGCGCAGTGCGCGGACCAGCACGACACCCACGACGACGAGCGAGACGAGCAGCAGGACCTCGGCCACGACGGCCTCCTCAGGCAGGGACGCACCGTCCCACGGCGCCCGTCAGCCGTCCACGACGGCGCCGCGGGCCCGCGCGAGCAGCACCGCCTGCGCGAGGTCGATGCGCACCTCGCGCCAGTCGACGCCGTCGACGTCGCCGCCGTCCAGCACCGCCCCGCGCAGGTCGGCGCCCCGCAGGCGCACGCCGCGCAGCCGGGCCCGCGTGAGGTCGGCGCCGGACAGGTCGCTGCCCGACAGGTCGGCGTCGGTGAGGTCGGCCTCGACCAGCCGGACGCCCGCCAGCGAGACGCCGCGCAGGTCGGCGCCGCGCAGCGAGACGTACGACCAGTCACCACCATCGACGACCAGCGGACGCAGCTGCGCGCGCAGGAACGTCGAGCCGGTCAGCTTGCAGCCCCGCAGCGTCGAGCCGAACAGCCGCGCGCCCTCGAACGAGCAGCCGAGGAAGGCGCAGTCGACCAGCTCGGCGGAGGTCAGCTCGGCCCCCGACAGGTCACACCGCTCGAAGACCACCCGCTCCAGCACGGCCTCGCTGAAGTCGGCGCCGACGAGACGGTCGTCCTCGAAGCGCCGGCCCTGCAGCGTCTCCCGCGCGAAGTCGGCGCGGCTGAGGTCGGCCATTCCGCTAGTGCGCGAAGTGCCGGGTACCGGTGAGGTAGAGCGTGACGCCGGCCGCCTCGGCGGCGGCGACGACCTCGTCGTCGCGCACCGACCCGCCCGGCTGCACGACGGCGCGCACGCCCGCGTCGAGCAGCACCTGCAGGCCGTCGGGGAACGGGAAGAAGGCGTCGGACGCCGCGACCGATCCCGTGGCCCGCTCCCCCGCGCGGGCGACGGCGAGCTTCGCGGCGTCGACCCGGTTGACCTGCCCCATGCCGACGCCGACGGTGGCGCCGCCGGAGGCCAGCAGGATCGCGTTGCTCTTGACCGCGCGGACGGCGCGCCACGCGAAGGCGAGGTCAGCCAGCAGGGCGGCGTCGGCCGGCTCGCCGGTGCGCAGCGTCCATCCCGACGGGTCGTCGCCGGGGGCGGTCAGGTCGTCGGCCTGCTGCAGCAGCACGCCGCCGCTGATGTGCCGCACCTCCACGCCGCGACCGCCGAACCCGGAGGTCTCGAGCACCCGGATCGACGGCTTGCGCGACAGCACCTCGACGGCGCCGTCCTCGTACGACGGCGCGACCACGACCTCGGTGAAGATCTCGGCGACCTGCTCGGCCATCGCCAGCGAGACGGGCCGGTTGGAGGCGATGACGCCACCGAAGGCCGAGACCGGGTCGCAGGCGTGCGCCTTGCGGTGCGCCTCGGCCACGTCGGCACCCACCGCGATGCCGCACGGGTTGGCGTGCTTGATGATCGCGACGCAGGGCTCGGACATGTCGTTGGCGGCCCGCAGGGCGGCGTCGGTGTCGACGTAGTTGTTGTAGGACATCGCCTTGCCGTGCAGCTGGCGGGCCGACGCGAGGCTGTCGCCGGAGCCGGGCCGGACGTAGAGGGCAGCCCCCTGGTGGGGGTTCTCGCCGTACCGCAGCACCGACGAGCGCTCCCAGCTGGCGCCGAGGAAGTCGGGGAACGGCTCCCCGTCGACCGGCGCGTACGCCGAGGCGAACCACGACGCGACGGCTGTGTCGTAGGCCGCGGTGTGGGCGAACGCCAGGGCCGCGAAGCGCTTGCGCTGGTCGAGCGTCGTGCCGCCGGCGGCGACCGCCTCCAGCAGGTCGCCGTACGCCGCGGGGTCGACGACGACCGCGACCGACGGGTGGTTCTTGGCGGCCGACCGGACCATCGCCGGCCCGCCGATGTCGATCTGCTCGACGCACTCGTCGGGGCCGGCGCCGGACGCGACGGTGGCGGTGAACGGGTAGAGGTTCACGACGACCAGCTCGAACGGCGCGACGCCGAGGTCCTCGAGCTGCTTCACGTGGTCGGGCAGGCGCAGGTCGGCGAGGATCCCCGCGTGCACCTTCGGGTGCAGCGTCTTGACCCGGCCGTCGAGGCACTCGGGGAAGCCGGTCAGCTCGTCGACGGCGGTCACGGGGACGCCTGCCTCGCGCAGCGTCGCCGCCGTGGAGCCGGTGGAGACGAGCTCGACGCCGGCGGCGTGCAGGCCCTGCCCGAGCTCGAGCAGCCCGGTCTTGTCGTAGACGGAGACGAGCGCGCGGCGCACCTGCTTGCGGTCGGTCATCGGAGGTGCACGGTCCTTCCCTCGACGGTCCAGCCCGAGCGGGCCAGCCGTCCTACGGCGTCGACGTAGAGCGGGCGCTCCACGTCCTGGATGCGGGACTGCAGGGCGGCCTCGTCGTCGCCGGGCAGCACCGGGACGGCGGCCTGGGCGACCACGGGTCCGGTGTCGACTCCCTCGTCGACGAGGTGGACGGTGACGCCGGCGAGCGTGACGCCGTACGCCAGGGCGTCGCGGGCGGCGTGCCGGCCGGGGAAGGCGGGCAGCAGCGACGGGTGGGTGTTCACGACCCGCTGCGGGAACCGTGACAGGAAGCCCGGTCCGAGCAGGCGCATGAAGCCGGCGCAGACCACCAGGTCGGGCTCGTGCGCGACGACGGCGTCGGCGAGCGCGGTGTCCCACGCGGCGCGGTCGGGGTGGTCCGCCGGTGCGACGACGAACGTCTCGACCCCGGCCGCGCGGGCCCGGTCCAGCGCCGTCGCCGCCGGGCGGTCGCTGCCGACGGCGACGACCTGCGCGCCGTAGCCGGTCTCGGACGCCGCCTCCAGCAGCGCCTGCAGCGTGCTGCCGGCGCCCGAGGCGAGCACGACCAGGCGCGCGGGCAGGGGGTCCTCCAGGACGTCGGGCAGCGGGGCCCCAGCCTACCGGCGGGCTTTGCGCCGCCCGCCGCGGACCGTGTCACGCTTCGTCCCCGGGCCCGGGGGTGCAGGGTAGTAGGCGACAGCCACCGCTGGTCCCCGCGCAGCCACCCCGCTGCCCTCCACAGAGGACACACCGTGACCGCACCGCAGGACCCCTTCGGCACCCCTGCCCCGGACCCGTTCGGCACGCCCCCGCCCGCCGGGGCCGGCCAGCCGCCCGCGTACGGCCAGCCGCCCGCCGCCGGCCAGGACCAGGACGGCCGGGCCCCCGGCTACGGCCAGCAGCCCTACGGCCAGCAGCCGTACGGCCAGCCGGTGTACGGCCAGCAGCCCTTCGGCACCCCGCCGAGCGGCGCGTGGGCCGGTCCGCCGCTGGCCAGCTGGGGACGCCGGCTCGCCGGCTACCTCATCGACTCGATCATCGTCGGCGTCGTCTCGTCGGTGTTCACGAACGTCGACGCGAACCTGGGCACCCTGGTCAACCTCGCGCTGTTCATCACCTTCGGCGTCCTCACCGGCATCAAGGGCCAGACGCCGGGCCGACAGCTGATGAAGATCAGCGTGGTCAAGGAGGTCGACGGCACCTACCTCGGCGCCGGCGCCGGTGTCGGACGCGCGTTCCTGCACGTCCTGGACGCCCTGCCGCTGCTGCTCGGCTTCTTCTGGCCGATCTGGGACAGGAAGAACCAGACCTTCGCTGACAAGATCATCAAGTCGGTCGTCATCCGGGTGCCGTAGCCGCACGCAGCCTGCGACCCGGTCCGCCTCGGCGGGCCGGGTCGTGGTGTGTCTAGGGCCGGGCGCGGTGCTGGTGCAGGGCGGCCGACAGGACGGCGCCCGCGGCCACCGCGACGCTCACGGCGAGGCCGACGGCCCAGGGTCCCGGCCCGACGTCGGCCAGCCGCTCGCCACCGACGGGACCCCCGGACAGGCCGGCCAGCAGCAGCCAGACCAGTCCGGCCGCGGGACCGGCGAGCGCGGCCTCGAGTGCGACCCGAC
>JAOPVV010000177.1 GCA_025966005.1 Frankiales bacterium | reverse complement strand
GCTGCCGACAAGGAGCTCCGCGAGCTCATCGAGGCCACCGGCACGTCGCTGCTGACCGTGCACGGGATCGGCCCGTCCGGAGCGGCCAAGCTCTGAACCGTCCCCGGTTCTGTAGCGGGCTGGTTATGCCGGCAGCGGCTGCTGCTCGGCGGTGATCGAACGGGTCTGCTGCAGGTTCGGTTGACACCCGTTCTGCGGGGCGCAGCCCCGCAGGGAGGATGTCCCTGTGCCGAAGAAGTTCCCCGAGGAGTTCAAGCGTGACGTCGTGCGGGTCGCCCGTCGCGGCGACCTGAGCCAGGCCGAGGTCGCGGCCGACTTCGACATCTCCGTCGAGTCGGTGCGCCGTTGGGTCCGGCAGGCCGACATCGACGACGGCGTCGTTGATGGGCAGACCAGCGCCGAGCAGAACGAGCTCGTCCAACTGCGCCGCAAGGCCCGGCGCCTGGAGCAGGAGAACGAGATCCTGCGCCGCGCCGCGGCCTACTTCGCTCAGGCGTCGCTCCCAAAATGAGCTACCCGCTGGTCCGTGACCTGGCCGCCGAGGGCATCCCTGTGCGGCTGACCTGCGGGGTGCTCGGCCACTCGACCCAGGCGTACTACGCCTGGCTGCGCGAGCCCGTCAGTCAGCGCGACCTCGACGACGCGTACTTCACCAACCTGCTCGTCGACGCCTACGCGGACGACCCGGAGTTCGGCTACCGGCTCCTCGCCGACGAGCTCGACAAGCTCGGCCACTCGGTCGGTGAGCGGCGGGTCTGGCGGCTCTGCAGCCAGCAGAAGCTCTGGTCAGCGACCGTCCGCAAGGGCCGCAAGGGCAAGACGCCCGGGCCGGCGGTCCACGACGACCTGGTGCAGCGCGACTTCACCGCCGCGGAGCCGAACCGGATCTGGGTCACCGACATCACCGAGCACCCGACCGCCGAGGGCAAGCTCTACTGCTGCCTGATCAAGGACCTGTTCAGCAACAGGATCGTTGGCTACGCGCTCGACGAACGGATGACCGCTCAGCTCGCCGTCACAGCGCTGCGAACGGCCGTCGCGCGGCGCCAGCCGAACAGCGTCGTCATCGTCCACAGCGACCGCGGCAGTCAGGGCGGACTCAACTGGCCGTCGCAACACCTCGACCGAGAGGTGGATGGCGATGCCCTACACGTCCAAGCAGCAGCAGATACGTGCCTACCGCGGGCAGATCCCGTCACCGGGGCGGCCGACGGTGGCGTGGCGGCAGGACCGGGTGGCGTTCTGGGCCGCAATCTCGCGCGGCGCGTCGACGGACGACGCTGCCGTCGCGGCCGGCGTGTCGTCGCCGGTCGGCTATCGATGGTTTCGCCACGCTGGCGGCGTGAAGCCGACGCTCCCGCCAGCGGTGTCCGGTCGCTATCTGGCCTTCCCTGAGCGGGAGGACATTGCGATCTTGAAGGCGCAAGGACACGGCGTCCGCGAGATCGCCCGCCGGACGGGCCGACACCCGTCGACCATCTCGCGCGAGCTCCGACGCAACGCCTCGACCCGCACCCGCGAGTTGGACTACAAGGCGTCGATCGCGCAGTGGCATGCCGAGCGTCGCGCCCGCCGACCCAAGGTCGCCAAGCTCGTCGAGAACCCCAGGCTCCGCCAGTACGTGCAGGAACGCTTGGAGGGCGCGGTCCTGGCTGCCGACGGGGTGACACCGCTTGGCCCGGCGGGGCCGCAGTGGAAAGGGCGCAACAAGCCGCACCGAGCCGACCGGCGCTGGGTGCAGGGCTGGAGCCCACAGCAGATCGCCGCCCGACTGCGCGTCGACTTCCCCCACGATGAGGGCATGCGGATCAGTCACGAGGCGATCTACCAGGCCCTTTACGTCCAGAGCCGCGGGGCGCTCAAGCGCGAGCTCGTTGCCTGCCTGCGCACCGGGCGGGCGCTGCGGGTCCCGCGGGCCAGGTCCAAGCAGAAGGCTTGGGGGCACGTGACGGCGGACGTGCTCATCAGCGAGCGGCCCGCCGAGGCCCAGGACCGGGCGGTGCCGGGGCACTGGGAAGGCGACCTACTCATCGGGCTCGAGCGCTCCGCGATCGGCACCCTCGTCGAACGCACCAGCCGCCTGACGGTGCTAGTGCACCTGCCCCGCGAGCAGGGCTACCGGCACAAGCGGACGCCGAAGAACGGCCCGGCACTGGCTGGCTACGGCGCCATCACGATGAAGAACGCCCTCGCCTCGACGATGGGCACGCTGCCCGAGTTGATGCTGCGGTCTCTGACCTGGGACCGCGGCAAGGAGCTGTCGGCGCACGCCCAATTCAAGGTCGAGACCGGTCTCCCGGTCTTCTTCGCCGACCCCCAAAGCCCCTGGCAGCGCGGCACGAACGAGAACACCAACGGGCTGCTGCGCCAGTACTTCCCCAAGGGCACGGATCTGTCGCGATGGTCCGCCGACGACCTCGCCGCCGTCGCCGCGACCCTGAACAACAGGCCCCGGGAAGTCCTCGGTTGGAAGACCCCCGCGGAGGCCTTTGACGAGCACCTAAGGTGCCTAGCAAAACCTGATGTTGCGACGATCGATTGAGCCCGGTCAGTTCCGAGCAAGATCGTTTCGGGCGGTGTTGTCGGCGGCGGGCCTCAAGGGCTCGATGGGCCGGGTGGCGTCGGCCGGCGACAACGCGGCGATGGAGTCGTTCAACTCGCTGCTGCAGAAGAACGTCCTGGACCGCAAGCGCTGGCGGACCCGCGACGAGCTTCACAACGCCGTCGTCCACTGGGTCGAGCACACCTACAACAACCGGCGGCGACAGCGAGCCCTCGGCAAACTCACGCCCGTCGAGTACGAACTCGCCTTCACCAATCAGGCCGCACTCGCGGCATGATCTAACTCAAGCAGTGTCAACCAGACCTGCAGCAGACCCTCCTCGTCGGACGACGCCTGCGGGGTGCCCACCCTCTCTAACCCGATTGAGCCAAGTGCCGCTGCCCGGCGTTAGCCTCGCCGCATCCAGCCGCCTGCCCGGGACGAGCGTGAAGGACGTACATGAGGTCGACCGAGGTGTATGCCTTGATCAGGAGAGCTTGGAACCCGCTACTGCGCGACGAGGGCTTCAGGCCCGCCAAGGGCCTTGTGACGTGGGCGCAGGACCACGGCGGGCACTTTCTACTGATCAATCCTCAGGTGTCGATCCACGGCTGGGACAGCAGCAACGGGTCCCGCCTGGGCATAAACTACGACGTGGCTCCTACGCCTGAATGGAGGGGGGCATGGCAGATCGGGCAGTTTGGGCAGTCGT
>JAOPVV010000126.1 GCA_025966005.1 Frankiales bacterium | reverse complement strand
CCGCCGCTGCCGTCGCGAGAAGATGAAGCTGTTCCTCAAGGGCAGCAAGTGCGAGTCCCCGAAGTGCCCGATCGAGATCCGTCCGTACCCCCCGGGCGAGCACGGTCGCGGTCGCACCAAGGACTCCGAGTACCTGCTGCAGAAGCGCGAGAAGCAGAAGTGCGCGCGCATCTACGGCGTCCTCGAGAAGCAGTTCCGCGGTTACTACGAGGAGGCGAACAAGAAGTCGGGCAAGACCGGCGAGAACCTGCTCATCATCCTCGAGAGCCGTCTCGACAACGTCGTCTACCGCGCCGGCTTCGCCACCTCGCGTGACCACGCCCGCCAGGCCGTCCGCCACGGGCACGTCCTGGTCAACGGCAAGAAGGTCGACATCCCGTCGTACCGCGTCACCGCGAGCGACATCGTGGAGATCCGTCCGAAGAGCCGTGAGCTGACGCCGTACGTCATCGCTCGCGAGACTGCCGGCGACCGTCCGTCGCCGGCCTGGATGGAGGTCATCTCCAGCCAGATGCGCGTGCTCGTGCACAACCTCCCGGCCCGTCAGGTGATCGACACCCCGGTCCAGGAGCAGCTGATCGTGGAGCTCTACAGCAAGTAACGGGCCACGACCGGAGTCCCCCGACGAGGGGGGCTCCGGTCGCTGCCGCACGTCCAGACCCACCAGCACTGGCCTCGCCACCCGGTGCACCCCTCGCGCGGTCATATGGCGGACCCCGCGGAACGTCCTGAAGGGACACCCCACGTGCTCATCGCACAGCGCCCCACCCTGACCGAGGAGCCCGTCTCCGAGAACCGCTCGCGCTTCGTCCTCGAGCCGCTCGAGCCCGGTTTCGGCTACACCCTCGGCAACTCCCTGCGTCGCACCCTGCTCTCCTCGATCCCCGGTGCGGCCGTCACGAGCATCCGCATCGACGGCGTCCTGCACGAGTTCACGACCGTCCCGGGGGTGAAGGAGGACGTCACCGACCTCATCCTGAACCTCAAGGAGCTGGTCGTGTCCTCCGAGAGCGACGAGCCGGTCGTCATGTACCTGCGCAAGCAGGGCCCCGGCCCGGTCACCGCCGCCGACATCGCGCCCCCCGCGGGCGTCGAGATCCACAGCCCCGACCTGCACCTGGCCACGCTGAACGGCAAGGGCCGGCTCGAGATCGAGCTGACCGTCGAGCGCGGTCGCGGCTACGTCTCCGCCGTGCAGAACAAGCAGGCGGGCCAGGAGATCGGCCGCATCCCGGTCGACTCCATCTACTCGCCCGTCCTGAAGGTGACCTACAAGGTCGAGGCGACCCGCGTCGAGCAGCGCACCGACTTCGACAAGCTCATCCTCGACGTCGAGACCAAGCCCGGCATGACCCCGCGTGACGCGGTCGCCAGCGCCGGCAAGACCCTGGTCGGCCTGTTCGGCCTGGCGCAGGAGCTCAACGACGAGGCCGAGGGCCTCGACATCGGCCCGTCGCCGACCGACGCCGCGCTGGCCGCCGACCTCGCGCTGCCGATCGAGGAGATGGACCTGACCGTCCGCTCCTACAACTGCCTCAAGCGCGAGGGCATCCACTCGGTCGGCGAGCTCGTCTCCCGCTCGGAGGCCGACCTGCTCGACATCCGCAACTTCGGCGCGAAGTCGATCGACGAGGTCAAGGTCAAGCTGCACTCGATGGGTCTGGCCCTCAAGGACAGCCCGCCCGGGTTCGACCCGAGCACCGTGGTCAACACGTGGGGCACCGACGAGACCACCACCGACGTCGGCATCGTCGCCGCCGACGACGAGGGCGACGCCGGCTTCGCCGAGACCGAGCAGCTCTAGGCCCCACCCCTTGCGTCCTGCGGGTCAGGCTGCCGCTGGCAGCCCGACCGCAGGACGCAAGGGCAGCAGCACCAGCACGGCACGACCTGCACGACAGCAGCAGGCAGGGCCCCGGCGACCGCCGACGCGCCCCCACGGAGCAGACCGCTCCCGCACCTGAGAAGAGATCGACGTGCCCACTCCCACCAAGGGTCCGCGCATGGGCGGCAGCCCGGCGCACGAGCGCCACATGCTCGCCAACCTCGCGACCGCGCTGTTCGAGCACGGCCGGATCACCACCACCGAGGCCAAGGCCAAGCGCCTGCGCCCGTACGCCGAGCACCTCATCACCTTCGGCAAGCGGGGCGACCTGCACGCCCGCCGGCAGGTGCTCAAGCGCCTGAACGACAAGAGCGTCGTCCACACGCTGTTCGCCGAGATCGGCCCGCGCTACGCCGACCGTCCCGGTGGCTACACCCGCATCCTCAAGCTGGGCAACCGCAAGGGCGACAACGCGCCGATGGCGATCATCGAGCTCGTCGAGGGCCTGACGGTCGCGCAGTCGGCCGTCGGCGAGGCCGAGCGCGCCCGCGGCACCCGCACCGCCCCGGCCAAGCCGGTCACCGGTGCGACCCGCGAGTCGGCCGAGCAGCTCGCGTCGGTGAGCCCGACCGCCGCCGGCGTCGCCGCGTCGGCTGGCGCTGAGACCGCGGCCCCCGTCGACAGCGCGGCCCCCGTCGACAGTGCGGCCCCCGTCGACAGTGCGGACAGCGTCGACAGCCCGGACTCCCCGGACTCCGCCGCCAGCGCCGACAGCCCCGTGGAGGCCCCGGCCCCCGAGGTCGTCGCCGAGATCCAGGAGGCCAACGCCGAGCTGGTCGAGGCTGAGGTCGAGCTCACCGAGGCCGAGCAGGAGCTCGCCGACGCCCAGGCCAAGCTGGCCGAGGCCGAGGCCGCTGCGGCTGCCGAGGACGACACCAAGTAGGACCGCACCGCCGGACGAGCCCGCCCTCCCCCACGGGACGGCGGGCTCGTCCGCGTCCGGTGCATCCTGCAGGACGACCAGACGGGAGACGGCGTGACGGACCAGGGGGCGGCGGCGCAGCGGGCCGCAGCGGCGGCGCCCGGCGAGGGTGCGGTGCGGGTGCGGCTCGACCTGGCCTACGACGGGACCGCGTTCCTCGGCTGGGCCCAGCAGCCGGGCCGCCGCACGGTGCAGGGCACGGTGCAGGACGCGCTCGGCGTGCTGCTGCGGGCC
>JAOPVV010000119.1 GCA_025966005.1 Frankiales bacterium | reverse complement strand
CGGTGACGTAGCGGGCCTCGCCGGTCGGCGGGGTGAGCTTGAGGATGAGCATGTGCTCGGCCATCCAGCCCTCGTCGCGCGCCATGACGGAGGCGATGCGCAGCGCGAAGCACTTCTTGCCGAGCAGCGCATTGCCGCCGTAGCCCGAGCCGTAGGACCAGATCTCGCGGGTCTCGGGGTAGTGGACGATGTATTTGGTGTCGCTGCACGGCCACGGAACGTCGGCCTGGCCCTGCGCGAGGGGCGCGCCGACGGTGTGCACGGCCGGGACGAAGAAGCCGTCCTCGCCGATCTGCTCGAGAGCGGCGGCGCCCATCCGCGTCATGATCTTCATGCTGGTGACGACGTACGGGCTGTCGGTGATCTCGACGCCGAGCTGGCTGATCTTCGAGCCGAGCGGGCCCATGCAGAACGGGACGACGTACATCGTCCGCCCGCGCATGCTGCCCTCGAACAGCGGCTTGAGGGTGGCCCGCATCTCGTCCGGGGCCATCCAGTTGTTCGTGGGGCCGGCGTCGGACTCCTCCGCGGAGCAGATGTAGGTGCGGTCCTCGACGCGCGCCACGTCCGACGGGTCGCTCTTGGCGTAGAAGCTGTTGGGGCGCTTGGCCTCGTCCAGCTTCAGGAACGTGCCCTGCTCGACGAGCAGAGAGGTGAGACGCTGCCACTCCTCCTCCGACCCGTCGCACCACTCGACGCGGTCGGGCTGGGTGAGGAGCGCGACCTCACGCACCCACTCGACCAGCTTGGCGTTCTCCGTGGGGGCCGAGTCGAGACCGGGGATGCTGGACGTCGTGGTCATGCGTTCCTCTTCCGTCGAGGTGCTCCGGACGGGGCAGGGAGCGTGGCAGCGCAGTCCGGACGAATTAGAGGGATGCTACCCAGCAGCCTCTGACACGTCCCTGTGACATCAGGCATACCGACGCAACGCAGGAGACACGTGAAGAACGACGTCGAGACCGGCAAGTGGCATGTGAAGGACGATGTGGAGGCGCGCGTCCACGAGCTGGCGGCCGTGCTCAAGCCGCGCCTGCGGGGCGTGCTCCACGAGGCGGCCTTCGCCATCTCGCTGATCACCGGGACGGCGCTGGTCTGCCTGGCCGACGGCGGCCGCGCGCGCACCGCCGCGACGGTCTACGCGGTCAGCGTCGCGCTGCTGTTCGGGACCTCGGCGGCCTACCACCGCGGCCCGTGGACGGGCCGGTCCAAGGAGGTCATGAAACGCCTGGACCACTCGATGATCTTCATCCTCATCGCCGGGACGTACACGCCGTTCGCCCTGCTGCTGCTCGAGGGCACCGTCCGCTGGGTCATCCTCGGGCTGGTCTGGGGCGGCGCCCTGTCGGGCGTGGTGCTGCGCAACGCGGTCCGGCGCCCGGCCCGCTGGCTGTTCGTGGGCCTCTACCTGGTGCTCGGCTGGACCGCGCTCAGCGTCCTGCCGCAGCTGGGGGACGCCGGCGGCACGCACGTCGTGGTCCTGCTGCTGGTCGGCGGGCTGTTCTACACGCTCGGCGCGATCGTCTACGCCACCAAGCGCCCGGACCCGTCGCCGCGCTGGTTCGGCTTCCACGAGGTGTTCCATGCCTTCACGCTGCTGGCCTTCGTCACGCACTACCTCGCGGTGTCGTTCGCGACCTACGGCGCCAGCACCGCCTGAGCGCGGGCCGGGGCCGCTGATCAGAGTCGGTCCCGGCCCGCGCCGTCGGTGCCTGGTGCTCGCACGGGCACACCAGACGGATCGGTGCCCCGGCGCACTTGCCGGAGCGGCGACGACGCCGCGCGTGACGGCGCTGCGCTACGACGCCGGTCCGGCGTCGCGGACGCGCTGCACGGCCTGCATCGCCTCGCGCAGCTCACCGAGCCACTGCTCGGCGTTGCTGCCGACCAGCTTCACGCACCAGGCCAGCGCCTCCGACCGGCTGCGCGCGACCCCGCTGTCGACGAGGGTGTCGAGCACCTGTCGCTCCGGCTGCCGCAGCCGCGTCATGACCGGCACGGACAGGCTGGTGAACACCTGTCGCGTACCGCCGGCCTGGGCTCCCCACGCGACCTTGCGGCCGTAGCGGTGCTCCGCCTCGCGGGCGATGCGCATCCGCTGCTCGCGGGTGGCCTCGCGGAACCGGGTGATGCGCCCCGCCTCGGCCTCGGCCGCCGCGACCGGGTCGTCGCCGGCGTCCGGTGCGGCCAGGGTGCCGACGACCAGCACCTCGTCGCGGTCGACCTCCACCGAGGCCGGTCCCTCGAACCACTCGTCGGGCAGCCGTCCGGCGAACCAGCCGGCGACGCCTTCGGCTGTGGGGACGTCCTGCTCAGGGCCTCGCGGCGCCCCGCCGCGCGGACCTCCGCCGCGGTGCTGACCGCGGCCCTGCTCCTCAGGTGACGGACTCATGTCCCCCACCTCCTCTCGTCTGTGATTACACGATTACACCGTCGCCCGATGACGTCCAACGGGGTCGGCGTAGGAGGCCTACCGTCGAGGGGTGCAGGACGTGCTGGACGTCGCGCCGGCGGGCCGGCTGCCGGGGGGACCCCTCGTCGCCGGTGGTGCGCTGCTGCTCGCGCTCGTCGGCACGGCGCTGGTGCTGCCCGAGGGCGCGCCCGGTCCGCTGGACGTCCGGCTGCGCAGTCTCGACGGCTCGGCCCTGCGCGGGGAGGCCTTCGTCCGGCTCAACGTGGGGGTGCAGGCCGACGGGGTGCGCGAGCTCGGTGAGGTGCGGTTGTCGCTGGCCGGCACGAGTGCGCTCGGCAGCGCGGTCGAGGGGCTCCACGACGACGGGACGGCGACCGTGCAGGTCGACCTCGTCCCGAACTGCCCCGCGGCGGTGGAGGCACTGGCGTCCGGGACGCTGGACGTCAACGTCGTCGACGACCGGGGTCGCTCCCGTCTGGTGCAGCTGCCGCTGCCGACGGACGGCCCGCTCGAGCGGCTCGTCCGCTTCCGCTGCTCGGTCTAGGAGCCGGCCTCGGGCAGCCGTGCCTGCAGCTGCTCCGCGAGGCGGGCGGCGTCGGTGGTCGGCGCCTCGCAGACGAACTGGCGGCAGACGTACGCCGCCCCCGACGGGCGCCCCTCGGCCAGCGGTCCGCCCGTGACGACGACGGCCCCCGGCGAGGTCGCGCGGCGGGCGACGGCCAGCAGGTCGGGTCGCTCGAGCACGACCACCTCGGCCGGTCCGGCGAGCAGCGCCTCGCTCACGGCGGCGGCCCAGCCGGCGAAGCGGGCGTGCGTGCCGATCAGCGGGGCGACGGTCGAGAGCGCCTGCTCGGCCGCGGTGCGCAGGTCGTCGCGGCCGGTCATCGCCGCGCAGGTGAGCATCGCGCCGGCGGCCGCGGCCAGGCCGGACGGCACCGCACCGTCCGTGGGGTCCTGCGGCCGCCGCATCAGCTGCTCGGCGTCGTCGGCGGTGTCGAACAAGCCGCCCCGGCCGTCCGGGAAGTGCTGCAGCACGACGTCGAGCAGCGCCTCGGCGTCGCGCAGCCGCGACAGGTCGCCGGTCGCGGACGACAGCGCCAGCAGCCCCTCGGCGACGTCGGCGTAGTCCTCGAGCACCCCCGCGTGGCGCCCGGCCCGGCCGCCGATCGAGGTGCGCAGCAGGCGCCCGTCGACGGTGTGCAGCTCGCGCAGCAGGTCCGCGCAGACCTCCGCTGCGTCGACCAGGTCGGGCCGGTCGAGCAGCGTGCCGGCCTCGGCGAGCGCGGCGATAGCCAGTCCGTTCCAGGCGGCGACCACCTTGTCGTCGCGGCCGGGCTGCGGCCGTCGGCCGCGCACCTCGAGCAGGCGGGCGCAGACCCGCGCGTACCGCTCGGCGTCGTCCGGCTCGAGCAGCCGCTGCAGGACGCTGGCGCCGCCCTCGAAGGTCCCGGCGTCCGTGACGTCGAACTGCTCCACGGCCCAGGCGCCGTCGTCGTCCCCGAGCGCGTCGAGGAGCTGCGCCGGCGTCCAGACGTAGGTCAGCCCCTCCTCCCCGTCGGTGTCGGCGTCCAGCGCCGAGGCGAAGCCGCCCTCGGCCGTGCGCAGGTCGCGCAGCAGGAAGTCCGCCGTCTCCAGGGCCACCCGTCGGGCGCTCGCCGAGCCGGTCGCACGCCACAGGTGCACGTGCACCCGGAGCAGCAGGGCGTTGTCGTACAGCATCTTCTCGAAGTGCGGGACGACCCACTGGGCGTCGACGGAGTAGCGCGCGAAGCCGCCGGCCAGCTGGTCGTACATCCCGCCGCCGGCCATGGCCCGGCAGGTGTGCTCGACGAGCTCGAGGCCCTCCCCGGTGCGCGCCGCGTGGCGGAGCAGGAACTCCAGGACCATCGACGGCGGGAACTTCGGGGCGCCGCCGAAGCCGCCGTGCACGCCGTCGTAGCCCGCGCGCAGCGAGCTCAGCGCCCGGTCCAGCAGCTCGGAGGTGACCTGCGCCGTCGCGCCACCGGGCGGGCGGGACAGCCGCTGCACGACCTCGGCGCCCGCGGCCAGCACCTCGTCGCGCCGGGTCTGCCAGGTCTGCGCGACCGACTCCAGGACCTGCCGGAAGCTCGGCATCCCGCGCCGGGGCTCCGGCGGCCAGTAGGTGCCGCAGAAGAACGGCTCGCCGGAAGCCGTCAGGAAGCTCGTCATCGGCCAGCCGCCGTGGCCGGTCATCGCCTGCACGGCCTCCATGTAGACCGCGTCGACGTCGGGTCGCTCCTCGCGGTCGACCTTGACGTTCACGAAGTGCTCGTTCATGAACGCCGCGGTCGCGTCGTCCTCGAACGACTCGTGCGCCATGACGTTGCACCAGTGGAAGGCGCTGTACCCGACGCTCAGCAACACCGGCCGCTGTGACGCCTCGGCGTGAGCGAACGCCTCCGGCCCCCACTCCCACCAGTCGACGGGGTTCTCCTTGTGCTGCAGGAGGTACGGCGACGTAGACGCCGCCAGGCGGTTCGGCATGGGCACAGACCTTCCTGTCTCACCAGCAGCAGGTGAAGCTCGTTCAACAAGACCATGCGATGGATCGAGGTGACAGAGCGGCGTCGCCGCCGCCCTGTCGACCCGCCGTCCGCTCGGGATCGCATGCCGTTCACCGCCACTCACGGTGCCAGGCGTGAGCACTCCGAGCGCCGTCAGCACGGCCATCCTGTCCCCCGGCCCACACGACCTCACCGCGAGCTGCCCCGAGCGCTCCCTCGGGCGCCGAGCGTGGTCACGACCGGGGTGTCGCCATCGATCCGGTGGTGAGCAGTCGACGGCGGGCCCGGCGTGTCGGTCAGCTCGACCGTGGTGAGGTGCTGACGGCGCTGTCGATACCCGGCTCCACGGGTCCTGCTCGAGGCGGGGTGGACCGTGCGGGTCGTTGCCGTGCAACCGCTTCGGGGCCCACTGTGTCGGTGCCGTTACCTCTCGTTTCCGCCCGGTCAACTCTTCGCCGGAAGCGTGGTGCACGCGGCGCAGGGGCCGTCAGATACAGGGGTCCGGTCCCCCTGCCTGAGGAGTTCCCCGTGCCCGTCCCCCTGCGCCGGCGGCTGTTGCCGCTCGCGACCGTCTCGCTCGCCGCGGCCACCCTGATCGGCGGGCACGCGGCGATCGCCGCGCCGCCGATCTCCGCCACCGCACCCGACCTCGCCCTCGTCGCCAGTCCGTTCGTCCTCGAGGAGACGACGATCGCGCAGATCCAGGCCGCCCTGGCAGCGCAGCGCGTCACCTGTGTGCAGCTCGTGGACGGCTATCTCGCGCGCATCGCGGCGTACGAGGACGCGGGCCCGGCGCTCAACGCTCTCATCACCGTGGCCGCGAACGCCCGGGCTCAGGCAGCGGCGCTGGACGCCGCCTACCGGGCCCGCCGCGGTCCGGTCGGTCCGCTGCACTGCGTGCCGATGGTCCTCAAGGACAACATCGACACCAACGACATGCAGACCACGGCCGGGTCCAGGACGCTGGCCGGATCGACCCCGACCCGGGACGCGACGATCACCTCGAAGCTGCGGACGGCCGGCGTGATCGTGCTCGCCAAGGGCAACCTCGACGAGTGGGCGCACGGCGGGATGGCCGGGTACAGCTCGGTGAACGGCCAGACCCGCAACCCGTACGACCTGAGCCGTTCGCCCTCCGGCTCGAGCGGTGGACCGGCGGCTGCGGTGGCGGCGAACTTCGCGGTCGCGGGCGTCGGCAGCGACACCCTCGGCTCGATCCGCGGTCCTGTCGACGCGCAGTCGCTCGCGGGCATCAAGCCGACCGTCGGTCTGGTCAGCGGCGCCGGCGTCGTGCCGTTCTCGCTGACCTTCGACGTCGCCGGCCCGCTGACCCGGACCGTCGCGGACAGCGCGGCGATCCTGGACGTCATCGCCGGCGTGGACCCGGAGGACCCCCGCACGTCCGTCGCGGCCGGCAAGGTGTCGGACTACACGGCGGCGCTGCGGACCACGGCCCTGCAAGGCGTACGCGTAGGGGTGCTGCGCAACTACGTCACCGGCGGCAACGTGCCGGTCGTGGCGGAGGCGATCACGACGATGCGCAACCTCGGCGCCGAGGTCGTCGAGCTTCAGGCCCCCGCCGCGGACATCACCCGCATCCAGAGCGACGTGTACACCCCCGTCTCGCAGACCGACTTCAAGGCACAGCTCGGCGACTACCTGCGCGCCCGCCGGCCCGCCGCCGCCGTGCAGTCCCACGCCGACGTCCTCGCTGCGAGCTCGCAGCCCGGCTTCGGGATCGCCCCGTCGGTGCTGGCCCGGCTGCAGGCGGAGTCGCAGCGCGGACCGGTCGACGACCCGGCCATTCAGACGCTGGCCGCGACCGGCACGGCCGCGATGCGCGACGTCGTCGACAGCCTGCTCCAGGACAACGACGTGGACGTCCTGCTGCACCCGACGTCGACCGCGTCCGGGATCGCCAGCCTGTCCGGCTACCCCGCGGCGCTCGTCCCCGGCGGCACGAACGCCTCCGGCGTCTCGGTCGGCCTGGCCCTGCAGGGCACGGCGTTCACCGAGGCCCGGCTGCTCGCCTACGCCTACGCCTACGAGCAGGCTGCGAGAGCCCGCACCCTGCCGGCGCTCACCCCGCCCCTGACCGCGGCGACCCCGACGGCGACGATGAGCCCGTCCGCCACGCCGACGGTGACGATCGCCCCGGACGGAGCCTGCGCCACCCGGCCGGCCGTCACGCTCGAGCGCTCGACGATCGTCGCCACCGGCTCGGCCGGCGTCACCGTGACGGCCCCCGCCAGCGCCACGGTCGACCTGCTGGCGTACACCCGGCCGTCCAGCACGTTCCGCGTCGTCCGCACCGGCACGACCGGCCCGGACGGCACGCTCGTCCTGCCGGCGCTGCGCCCGTCGGCCAACACCCGGCTCTACGCCCGCGTGCGCGGCTGCGCGGCGAACCCGGCGGCGGACAGCCAGGTGCTGGATGTGCGGACCGCACTGAGCCTGACGGCCACCCGTACCGGACCGCGGACGTACGTCTTCGCCGGACGGGCGCTGCCTGCCCGGGCGGGCGGGCTCGTCGTCAGCCTCTACCGGGTCACGCCCGAGGGCCGGCAGGTGCTGACCTCGCAGACCCGGGCCGGCACCGACGGCGCGTGGAGCCTGCAGCGCACGTTCACCGGCACCGGGCGCTTCGGCTTCGTCGTGCGCACCGGCCAGGACCTGACGAACGCACCCGGTAGCAGCAACGTGCGCTCGACGCTGGTCTTCTGATCGATCCGGCAGGGCCCGGCCCGGGCTCACGTTCCAGGGGTCGGGCCCTGCCGGAGGTCCGGACGGCGTCGGTGCGCACGCCGGCCACGTGGCACCCGAGGGCGCCGCCGGCCGGCTGCAGGTCCGGTCCGAGCTCCGCCGGCCCTGCCCCATGATGGCCCGATGACCGGGTCGCAGACGGCGGGCGACGAGCCGTTCCGTCGAGCCGCCGCCATCGCCGGGCTCGCCCAGAGCCTCGCGGCGCAGGGGTCGGACACGGCCGCGCTCGAGGCCGACGTCGTCGCGAGGGTCGCCGCCCTCGTCGGTGACGCCGCGGCCCTGTGGCGCCGTGACGACGACGGACACATCGGTCTGGTCGCCTCTCACACCGCCGACCCGACCGGGCCGGGTACATGACCCGGCACGCCCCCGACGTCACGCACAGTGACGAGGTCGGCGTCCGCCCACACGTGTGGGCGGCCGCCGAGCCGCTCGTCCTGGACGCCGAGACCGTCGCCCAGTGGCTCCACGTCATGCAGCCGGCGTACCAGGCGTACGCCCTCGAGCACGGCATGGTCAGCCTGATGGTGGTCCCGCTGACCGTCCGCGGGACGGTGGTGGCACTGCTCGGAGTCAGCCGCGACGAGGCGCCCGGCCACACCCGGGCCGACCTGGAGTTCCTGGAGCAGCTCGGCGCGGTCGTCGCCGTCGCGCTCGAGCACGACCGGCTCGTGCGGCGGATCCGGCAGCACGTCGCCGACGAGACGCGGGCGCACCGGGCGGCGCACCGGGCCGCGTCGACCGACCCGCTGACCGGCCTGCCGAACCGACGGCTGTTCACCGAGCGGCAGCTGGCGAGCACGACCCACAACGACCAGGAGGCGGTCCTGGCGCTGTTCGACCTCGACGACTTCAAGGGCGTCAACGACGCCTACGGTCACGCCGTCGGCGACGCCGCGCCCACTGGCAGCGCTGCAGGCGAGCCTCGACGAGCCCGTACGGGTCGCCGGGCTCGCCCTCCGGGTCAGCATCAGCGGCGGCCTCGCCCGCGGCCCGGCCGTGACGGCACCGAGCTGCTGCGGCACGCGGACGTGGCGATGTACAGGGCCAAGCGGGACCGCCTCGGCTGGGCCGAGTACGACCCGCGCGACGACCACGCCGCCGAGGTCCGCCTCCAGCACCTCGACGAGCTCGACCGCGCCCTGAACGGCTCGGAGCTCGTCGTGCACTACCAGCCGATCGTGCGCCGTCCCGGCGCGCCGCCCGGCGACCGTCAGTTGGTCGAGGCCCTCGTGCGCTGGCAGCACCCGACGCGCAGCCTGCTGCTGCCGACCGACTCCTGCCGCTCGTGCAGCAGGCCAGCCTGATGCGGGCCCTCACCGACGTCGTGCTCACGCACGTCCGTCACGACCTGCGCGCCTGGACCTCCGCCGGGCACGACGTCCAGGTGGCGGTGAACGTCGGCGCCGACGTGCTGGTCGTTCCCGGCTTGGTCGCCGAGGTCCTGGACGACCTCGACCGCGCCGACCTGCCGACGACCGCCGTCTGCCTCGAGCTCACCGAGTCCGAGGTCCTGTCCCACGACGGTCCCCAGCTGCTCGAGGGTCTGCGCGCCCAGGGCCTCGACGCGGCGCTGGACGACTTCGGCACCGGCTACGCCAACCTCGCCTACCTGTGCGAGCTGCCCCTGAGCCGGCTCAGGCTCGACCGCTCCTTCGTGCAGCGCCTGGCGGCCGACGCCCGCACGAGCGAGTTCGTCGGCGGTCTCGTCGGACTCATCCACGGTCTCGAGCTGCCGGTCGTGGCCGAGGGCGTCGAGGACCACGGCACCGCGGACCTGCTCGACGGCCTGGGAGTCGCCTACCGGCAGGGGGTTCCTGCACAGCCGGCCGCAGCCGGCGGCGCTGCTGGCCCTTGCCTGGCGCCTGCCCGTGCCCCGTCGGGGCCGCTGACCCGCTCGACGACGGGCGGGACTACCCGGTCGGCAGGGAGAACCGGGACCGCCGACCGGCCGGGACGAGGTCCACGTACTCGGGGTGCGACTCCACCCACGTGCGCAGGAACGGGCAGTACGGCAGCACCGCGACGCCGCGCTCGCGGGCGGCGTCCAGGGCTCCTCGGGCCAGTGCCGAGCCGATGCCCTGGCCCTCGAACCTCGGCTCGACGACGGTGTGGGTGAAGGCGAGCGCCTCGCCCTCGAGCCGGTACTCGGCGCAGCCGGCGACCTCGTCGTCGACCAGGACCTCGAAGCGACCCGCAGCGGGGTCGTCCACGACACGGAGCGCGCTGCGGGGTCCGTTCACGGGCGCTCCTCGGGTCGGCGCAGGGCCCGCCGACCGGGCCCCGGCCGGTGGGCAGCGTCCCGTCGGGGGTGTGGCACGACGGTCCCCGGGCCGTCCAGGGCCGCGGCGAGCAGCTGCTCCACCGGCACGCCCCGGATCGAGGCGTCCAGCACCTGCACCGTGTGCGCGACCGGCACCCGCTCGCCCATCCGCGCGAGCGTCGTCGCGACCTGCATCCAGCAGCCGGGGTTCGCGGTGACCATGACGTCGGCCCCGGTCGCGAGCACTGCCCGGGCCTTGCGCTCGCCGAGCTCGCGGGCCGGCTCGGGGTGCAGCAGGTTGTAGGTACCGGCGCTGCCGCAGCAGATCTCGGCCTCGACCAGCTCGCGCAGCTCGACGCCCGGCACCCCGCGCAGCAGGTGGCGCGGCTGTTCCCGGACGCCCTGCGCGTGCGCCAGGTGGCAGGCGTCCTGGTAGGCCACCGACATCGCCAGCGGGTGCCGCACGGCGACCGGACCGAGCTCGTCGAGCAGCTCGGTCACGTCGCGGACCGCGTCGGCGAGCGCCTGCGCGCGCTCGGGCCAGCCCGGCTCGTCGCGCAGCTGGTGGCCGTACTCCTTGAGGTTCGAGCCACAGCCTGCGGCGTTGACGACGACCGTCTCGACACCGGCCGTCTCGAACGTCGTGATGACCCGCTTGGCGAAGGCGACGGCCTCGGCCTCCCGCCCGCCGTGGGCCGACAGCGCCCCGCAGCACCCCTGGGCCCGGGGGACGACGACCTCGCAGCCCTCGGCGGCGAGGACCCGCACGGTGGCGGCGTTGACGTCGGGGAAGAACGTGCCCTGCACGCAACCGGTCAGCAGCCCGACGGTGCGCCGCCGGGTGCCCTGCGCCGGGGTGCGCTCGGCCAGCCGGGGCGCCGGTCCCAGCCGGGGAGCCAGCGCCTCCATCGCCTGCAGGCCCTCGGGCAGCCGCTCGAGCAGCCCGCTGCGGGCGAGCACGCGACCCAGCCCCGTGGCCTGGTAGGCGCGCAGCGGACCGCGCAGCGCGCGCAGCCGGCGCGGGTAGGGGAACAGCCGGTACACCGCCTCGCGCAGCAGCCGCTCGCCCCGCGGCCGCTCCACCCGCCGCTCGAGCTGCGAGCGGGTGGCCTCGATGAGCTTGTCGAACTGCACGCCGGACGGGCAGGCCGTCACGCAGGCCATGCACCCCAGGCACTGGTCGAGGTGGCGCACCGCGTCCGGTCCGAGGGGGTCGCCCTCGAGCCCCTGCTTCATGAGGTCGATCCGCCCGCGGGGGCTGTCCATCTCCTCGCCCCACAGGACGTACGTCGGGCAGGTCGGCAGGCAGAAGCCGCAGTGGACGCAGTCGCCGACGAGCGCGGCGTCCGGTGGGTGGTGGGCGTCGAAGGCCGGGAGCAGCGGCGCACCGACGCCCGGCAGGCCGAGGGCCACCGTGG
>JAOPVV010000078.1 GCA_025966005.1 Frankiales bacterium | reverse complement strand
GGCGTCCGCCGTGCTCGCCTGCGCCCGCCCGCCGCCGCTGCCGTCGACGCGTGCACCCGGTTCGGCGACGTGCGCGGAGCCGCGGGGGTCACCTTCCCGGCGGGTGGCCGCCAGGCTGGTGAGGGTCACCACGACCAGCGTCACGATGATGACGACGAGCGACAGCAGCGTCGGGATCTCGGGAACGCCGGTCCAGATGCCGTGCGCCCAGTGCAGGACGAGCTTGACGCCGATGAACGCGAGGATGAACGCCAGCCCGTAGCCGAGGTGGACGAGCTTGCTCAGCGCGCCCTGCAGGACGAAGTACAGCGCTCGCAGGCCGAGCAGCGCGAAGGCGTTGCAGGCGAACACCAGGTAGGGGTCGGAGGTAATTCCGTAGACCGCAGGCACGGAGTCCACGGCGAAGACCACGTCGGTGGCGAAGATGGCGGCGACCACCAGCAGCAGCGGCGTGGCGTGCCGCACACCGGCTTCCTGGACGAGCAGCTTGGTGCCGCGGTAGTCGTCGGTGACCGGCAGGAAGCGGCTCAGCAGCTTCACCGACCGCATGCTCGCCACGTCGATGTCGTGGCTGCCGCCGCGCAGCTGATCGCGAAGGATCTTCACGGCGGTCATCAGCAGGATCGCGCCGAAGAGCAGGAAGGCGAAGGTGAAGCTGGCCAGCACCGCCGCGCCGAGCGCGATGAAGATCGCGCGGAGCACGAGCGCGCCGGCGATGCCGTAGAGCAGGACCCGCTGCTGAAGCTCCACGGGAACGGCAAAGGCCGACAGCAGCAGCATGAAGACGAACAGGTTGTCGACCGACAGCGACTTCTCCACCAGGTAGCCGGTGAGGTACTGCACGCCGGTCGGCGCGCCGAAGTCCGCCCAGATGTAGGCACCAAAGGCCAGCGGAAGGGCAACGTAGAAGACGCTCCAGCCGACGGCCTCGCGCATGCTCACCTTGTGCGGCTTGCGCGTGAGGGCGAAGTCGAGCACGAGCAGGGCGAGCACGGCCGCCACCGTGGCGATCCACATGGTGGGCGTGGCGATCGTGTCGAGACTCTGGTCGACGGCCGCGACGGCAAGGAGCACGGTGCCTCCAAGGGGTCGGTGTCCTGGCCCGACCGCACGTCCCCGTGTGGCGGGCACCCACACCTGATCAGGTGAGACCGAGTGCGGCCTGTACCCCGACGTAGCCGGCGACCAGGACGAGCAGGACCCCGAAGCCCTGCGTGAGCCGGCGGGCCGGGAGCCGGTGGGCCAGCAGCGTGCCGCCCAACGAGGCCGCGCCGGCGGCGACGGTGAGGGGGACGATCACTGCCCAGTCCAAGCTGCCCGTGCCGGCCCGGGCGGCGAGCGCGACCGCGGCGTTGAGCGCAACCACCAGCAGCGAGGTGCCGACCGCCGGACCCATCGGATAGTGCAGCGCCAAGACCAGCGCCGGCACGATGACGAACCCGCCGCCGACGCCCAGGAAGCCGGTCAGGAAGCCGATGACCAGGCCCGCTGCGGTCAACGCCCGCCACCTGGCAGCACGCGCAGCGGCGAGTGGCGCCGGCTGCCGGGCCGCTTCGGCGGGAGTTCCCGTACCGCGCCGCCGGATGAGCATGCCGCCCGCAGCCACGAGCATGAGGGTCGCGAACGCGAGCAGCAGGACGTCCTCGCCGACGCGCTGGCTCAGCCGTGTGCCCAGCACCGAGGCCGGTACGCCGGCCAGCGCGATGAGCGCCCCGGCACCCCAGCGGGTCTGCCCGCTCCGGGCATGGCCCACGGTGGCCACGGCGGCCGTGACGCCGACGATGACGAGGCTGCCGCTGGTGGCGTCCTGGGCGCTCAGGCCGAGAAGAAAGACCAGCGCCGGAACGGTGAGGATCGAACCGCCCCCGCCGAGCGCCCCGATGACCAGCCCGAGGAGCAGGCCCAGAAGCACGGCGACGAGCACCGTCACGTGCTGGGCCCGGTCGCCCGCCGGGCGACGGAGAGGCCGGTGCCGCGGCTGTCGAGCTGGGCAGTGACGGCGAAGCGGTCACCGCGCACGAGCGTGTGGCGGAACTCCAGCGGCCGCCCGTGCAGGCAGCCGATCCGTTCGACCAGCAGCAGGGCGGCGGTCGGGGGCAGGTGCAGCAGCCGGCGCTCGCCCTGGGTCGCGAGGACGGCACGCACCTGCTCGCGGCCGCTGGTCAGCCGGATGTCGCAGTGGGCCGCGAGCTCGTCGTACAGCGCGGTGTGGGTGAAGTCGGCGTTCAGCAGCGGTGCGGCGGCGTCGGCCGGCAGCCAGGCGCGGTCCAACGCCAGGGGCTCGTCGCCGGCCAGGCGGAGCCGCTCGAGGTAGACCAGCGGGGCGGACTCCTCCAGGCCGAGCCGGGTGGCGACGACCCCGTCGGCGCGCACGTCGAGCTGGCGCACCACGCTGCGCTGGCCGAGCCCGCGCCCCTCGACGGAGGCGAACAGGCTGGCGAGCGCCCCCAGCGGCTGCTCGACCTCGGCCGATGCCAGCTGGGGTTTGCGCCCGCGGGTGGCCGTCACGGTGCCTTCGTCGCGCAGGTGCCGCAGCGCCTCCCGCACGGTGTGCCGGCTGACGCCGTACTGCCGCACCAGGGCGAGCTCGCCGGGAAAGGCCTCCGCGAACACACCGTCCGCCAGGCGCTGGCGCAGGTCCGCGAGCACCTGCTGCCACAGCGGCGTCACGGACGAGCGGTCGAGCCGGCCGACGCGCTGGGAGCCAGCTGCCGCCATGGGGAAAAATGTACGGACATTTGGTCCGGCCGGCAAGTGCGGACCGCCATGAGGACGGCCGGCGGCATACCCCCGGGGGTACCTTGGTTATCTGGACGCAGGCCGCAGCAGCGGCCTGCCACACGCACCCGATCCCCGGAGGGGCACCCCGATGCCTGACCAGAACGCTGCCGCGCCCGGCAGCGCGACCGACACTCCCGCGCGCCGCAGGCAGGGCGATCTCGGGCCCCTCGGCCGTCTCGGCGTGTGGACGGCCTCGCACCTGCGCCTGGTGCTCGTCGCGTGGGCCGTCGTCGCCGTCGGCCTCGGAGCCTTCGCCCCGAAGGTCGAGCACGCGCTCGCCGGCGCCGGCTGGGAGGCTACGGGCTCGGAGTCCGTCGCCGTCCGCGATCTGGTCCACCGCGAGTTCGCCGGGATGTCCAGCAGCGCTCTACAGGTCGTCGTGCATGCCGACCGGGGCGACGTCACCGCGGGCGCAGGGCGCCTCGTGATCGCCGACGCGATGGCCCTGCTGAAGGCCGACGAGCGCGTCTCGCAGGTCGTCGGGCCCGCGCCCGGGGTCTCGATCAGCCCGGACGGGCGCACGGCCGTCATTGCCGCCGGTGCCGCGACCGGCGACACCAACCAGATGGTCCGCGCGGCGGACGATCTCAAGGACCCGCTGCGCGCACTGTCCGGTAACGGGATCTCGGTCGCCATGACCGGCAGCAGCGTCCTGTGGAGCGACTTCAACGCGGCCAACCGGGAGGCCATGATCAAGAGCGAGCTGATCTCCTGGCCGGTGACGCTGGCGATCCTCGTGCTCGTCTTCGGCTCCGTGGTGGCCGCCGGCCTCCCGCTGATGCTCACCATCACCGGCCTGGTGGCCGCCGCCGGGTCGCTGTTCCTCGCCTCCCAGGTCAGCGACATCTCCATCTGGGCGCTGAACTTCGCGCTCATGTTCGCCCTCGCGCTGGGCATCGACTACGCGCTGCTTCTGGTCGTCCGCTTCCGCGCCGCGCACCTCGGCCAGGGCGAGGACGTCCGGGCCGCCATCGCCGAGACCATGGACACCGCGGGCAAGGCGGTCCTGTTCTCCGGGCTCACCGTCCTGATCAGCCTCTCGGCGGTCCTGCTCGTCCCGGCACCCGCCGTGCGCTCGATGGCCCTGGGCATCATGCTCGCGGTCGCCTTCGTGCTCGCCGCGGCGCTCACGCTGCTGCCCGCCGTGCTGGTCAGGCTCGGGGCCCGGGTCAACGCCCTGCCCCTCCCGTGGGCCCGCGGCGGCGCGCACCGCTCCGCCCGCTTCGCCGCATGGGGCGAGCGGCTGTGGCGCCGGCCGCTGCTGTACGGCGCGCTGGCACTGGTCGTGCTGCTCGCCCTGGCCGCGCCGCTGCTCGGCCTGCGCACCGGCATGCCCAGCATCAAGGTCGTGCCGGCGGACGAGTCGAGCCGCGTCGGCTACGCCGCCGTCGTGGAGGCGTTCGGGCCGGGAGCGCCAGGGCTGCTCCAGGTCGTCAGCGCAGCGGACGACGCCGACGCCGCCGCGGCGGCGCTGCGCGCCGATCCCGCCGTCGCGCAGCTCATGCCGCCGACGGGCAACGGCCCGGGGATGGTGCTGCTGCAGGCGATGCCCACGCTCGACCCCTCCGACCCGGGCACGGCAGAGGCGATCGACCGGCTGCGCGCGCAGCTGCCCGCCTCGGCCCTTGTCGGCGGCGCCTCGGCCGAGAACCACGACCTGGAGGTGCTGCTGCGCGAGCGCACCCTGCTCGTGATGGGCGTCGTGGTCGGCCTGGGCTTCCTGCTGCTGCTCGTGGCGCTGCAGGCACCGCTGGTCGCCGCCCTGGCCGTCCTGACCAACCTGCTGGCCGCTGCGGCCGCCTTCGGCGTGGCCCGGCTGATCTTCCAGGAGGGGATCGGCTCCGGGCTGCTGAACTTCGAGCCGCAGGGCTTCCTGGACGCTTGGGGACCGGTCTTCTTCGGCAGCATGATCTTCGCCCTGGGGCTGGACTACTCCCTGTTCCTGCTCACCGCAGCCAAGGAGCACTGGGAGAAGACGGGCGACCCGCACGAGGCGATGGTCGGCGGGCTGGCGCACTCCGGGCGCGTCATCTTCTCCGCGGCCGCGGTGATGGTGGCGGTGTTCTTCACCTTCTCGCTGTCCGAGCCGCTGCCCCCCAAGGAGATGGGCATCATCCTGGGCATCGCGGTACTGCTCGACGCCCTGCTCGTCCGCCTGGTCCTGATGCCGGTCCTGCTGCGCCTGGTTGGGCGCGCCGCCTGGGCCACGCCCCGCTGGCTGCGCCGGATCCTGCCCCGGGTGTCGTTCTCGCACTGAGCCTTCGGGGGAACAGCGCCGGACCCCAGGCGTTACACCAAGTACCCCGGGGGGTATATTTGAGACGAAGGAGAAATGCAGTGCTGACCACCGTCACCATCGAGGACCTGGACGCCGCGCGCACCGCGGGAGCGACCATCCTCGACGTCCGCGAGAGCGACGAGTACGCCGCGGGCCACGTGCCCGGCGCCCAGCTGCTCCCGCTGGGCCTGCTGCCGGTCCGCCTCCAGGACCTGCCACGCGCGGAACCGGTCTACCTGGTCTGCCAGAGCGGCGGCCGCAGCTTCCAGGCCGCGCAGCTGCTCGACCAGGCCGGACTGGACGCGCGCACCGTCACCGGCGGCACCGCCGCCTGGGCCCGGTCCGGACGGCCGGTCGAGACCGGTACCCGGCACTCGGGCTGAGGGCGACGCCATGAGCCAGGACACCCTCACCCGCGACGGGCTGACCGTCACCATCATCGAGACGCCTGACCTCGGCGACCGCAGCTACGTCGTCGACAACGGCCACGCGGCGCTGGTCGTCGACCCGCAGCGCGACCTCGACCGGGTCGAGGCCGTCCTGAACGGCCGCGGCCTGCGCCTGGCCGCGGTGGCCGAGACGCACGCGCACAACGACTACGTCAGCGGCGGGCTGGAGCTCGCCCGCGCGTACGACGTGCCCTACCTGGTCCCGTGCGAGGCCGACGTGGCCTACGCGCGGACGCAGGTCTGTGACGAGGACGTGCGCGAGATCGCCGGGATGACCATCCGCACGATCGGCACCCCCGGGCACACCGCGCACCACGTGTCCTTCGCCGTCGGGGTCGGAAAGCGGCCCTCGCTCGTCTTCACCGGCGGGTCGATGCTCTTCGGCGCCGTCGGCCGCACCGACCTGGTGTCCGCCGACCTCACCGAGCAGCTCACGCACCAGCAGTACGCCTCGGTCCGCCGCCTGGTCGACATGCTGCCCGGCGACGCCGCCGTCCTGCCGACCCACGGGTTCGGCAGCTTCTGCTCGGCGACCCCCACGTCCGGTACGTCCTCCACGGTCGAGCAGCAGAGCACCCGGAACCCCGCGCTCACGCAGGGCGAGGAGGACTTCG
>JAOPVV010000037.1 GCA_025966005.1 Frankiales bacterium | reverse complement strand
GGCGGGCCTCGCCGAGGGCGGCCAGCCGGTCGCGCAGCCGGGTCGCCTCGTCGGCCAGCAGGCCCGGGACCCGCGCGTCGGTGGCGGCCGCGGCGGTGTGCAGCACGACGGTGGCGATCCCGCGCCGTCGGTCGAGCGGGCCGGCGGTGACGTCGACGTACTGCATCCGTCCGTACGGCACGACGGAGGTGCGGCGCACGAGGACGCCCCGTCGCACCAGCAGGTCGTCCTCGCGCTCGAGGTAGCCCCACGCGGCCCAGCGCCGGTCCACGGCGTGCAGGACGAGACCGGTCAGGACCGCGGTGGCCAGCAGGGCCGCGAGCGCCTCGAGCGGGCTGGCCAGCAGCCCGAGCAGGCCGGTCACGACCAGCCCGGGGGCGGGGACGAGCAGCAGGCAGAGCTGCCGGCGCAGCACGAGCAGGGCCCGGTCCGGACGCCGCCAGCCCCTCTCGTCGTCCACGGACGTCAGCCTAGGTGCGGCCCGGGCACGCGGCACCGATACTGGTCGGGTGGAGACCCAGCAGCGCCCGTGGTGGCAGGACGCGCGCCAGCGCAACCGGGCCGCGCTGATCACGCTGGCCGGGCTGCTGTTCACGAGCATGCTGTTCGTGGCCTTCACGGTGCTCGCCCGCGGCGACGTGCGGGTGATGGTGGTGACGCTGGAGAACGACGCCGGCCAGGCGAACCGCGAAGGCCTCAAGGCGGCCTGCGGCGGGCTGCCCGGCATCAGCGTCGTGGAGGACAAGGGCAACCCGGACCCGCGCATCCAGGGCCGCTTCCCGGTCCGCTTCAGCATCGGCGGCACCACGCAGCGGCAGGAGAGCGCGCTGATCCGCTGTCTCAACGACAACCGCGCCCGCTACCAGGTCGTCGGCTACCTGCCGGAGAACGACGGCAACTAGGGCCCCCGGTCGGCTACAGCACGTGCGGTCGGCTACACCACGTGGCTGTGCCGCACGCACACGCCGAGCAGGCCGTGCGCGTCCGGTGGCGCCAGCGCGTCGGCGACGGCATACGCGCAGTGCAGCCAGAACGGCAGATCGCTCTGCAGGCCGTTCCACAGGTCCTCGAGCGCGAGCGCTCCGGCCACGTCACCCTGCTGCCACAGCAGCGACACCATCTCGCCGTAGGCGTCGAGACCGCCGTCGCGGTCGACCATCTGGCGGACGGTGCGGCCGACGACGCGGGCGAACAGCTCGGCGTCGGGGACCCCGTCGACGAGCAGCGAGTCGAGCGTCTGCTGGGCGTCCAGGGCCAGGTACCGGCCGTCGCGCGCGGCGCCGCTGACGTCGACGCCGCGAGCCTCCAGCAGGGCCACCACCCGGCTGCGGTGGTCGGGGGTGGCGATCACCACCGACGAGCGGCCGGCGAGCAGGGCCCCGCCGACCAGGTCGGCGACCTCGGCCACGACCAGTTCGTCGTCGTCGTAGAACGAGACGGTGTGCCGCAGCGGGTCCCGCGCCGACGACGCCGGGGTGGGCGCCTCCCGGCCGCGCCGGGCGCGCTTGGCCTGCTGCATCACCGTGTCGGCGACCCGCAGGGCAGCCGCGGCGTCCTGGCAGTCGTCGAGCAGGACGGTGCCCACGCTGACGCCGACGTGGACGGGACGACCCTCCACCCAGACCGGCTGCTCGACCGCGTGGCGGACCCGGTCGGCGAGCGAGGCGGCCTCGTCGCCGTCCACGACGTCCTCGGCCAGCAGCACGAACTCGTCGCCGCCGAGCCGGGCGACGAGGTCGTTCACCCGCGCTGCCCGCCGCAGCCGGGCCGCCACCGTGCGCAGGACCTGGTCGCCGACCTCGTGGCCGAGGGTGTCGTTGACCTGCTTGAAGTGGTCGAGGTCGACGAACAGCAGGCCGCCGCCGGTGCGGGCCGCACCCGGCCGCACCGCCTCCTCGAGCCGGCGCGTGAGCGTGGCGCGGTTCGGCAGGCCCGTCAGCGGCTCGAACGACGCCTCGTGGCTGAGCACCAGCCGCGCCCGGCGCTGGGCGGTGGTGTCGTCGACGACCAGCAGCCGGGGTCCGGAGCACGCCGCGGCGCGCAGCCGCAGCCAGTGCTCCTGCCCGTCGACCCGGTGGGCGAGCACGACGTCGACAGGACCCGCCTGCGCCAGGGCCGACGCCAGCTCGCCGTCCGGGGACAGCCGGTGCAGCCAGGAGCGGTCCTGCCGAGGTCGCCGAACGTGCGTCGCCAGGCGCTGTTCGCCGACCCGGTCCGGCCGTGCTCGTCGACCTCGGCGGCCGCCTGGGGGAGCCGGTCCAGCAGGCCTGCGAACTCGCTGCCGGAGGCTCGCCGGCGTCGCAGCAGGGGCACTGGCGTCCTCTCCGGTTATCGTCGCTGGGCACACTCCTCGTACGAGAGTGCCTTCCGCGGGCCAGTCCGACAACCGTCCTTCCTGACCGGCCCGCACGGCCCTGGTCCCTGACGAGCGGAAGGAGCCCCCTGGAGGGTCGCCCGGACGATGTCGGGGTAGTGGCGCACAGCACGCCCGACCAGGAGCACCCCCCGGACCAGAGCAGGAGAGCCCACGTGGGTCTGAAGGACGTCTTCCTCGGCTGGCCGGTGGTCAAGCAGCTGACCGGCGACGACCCGCTCGGGCGCGGCCTGGCCGCGCAGTCGGCCCGCAGCGCCGCGCTGCAGCCGCGCACGGCGACGGCGGACCGGGTCGTGCAGAGCGTGTGCCCGTACTGCGCCGTCGGCTGCGGTCAGCGGGTGTTCGTCAAGGACGAGAAGGTCGTGCAGATCGAGGGCGACCCGGACTCCCCGGTCAGCCGCGGCCGGCTGTGCCCCAAGGGCTCGGCCAGCGAGCAGTTCGTCAACGGGTCGCGGCGGGTCACGACGGTCAAGCACCGCAAGCCGTACTCCACGCAGTGGGAGGACCTCCCGCTCGAGACGGCGATCGAGATGATCGTCGACCGGATGGTCGACACCCGCGAGCGGACGTGGCAGGAGCACGACGAGCAGGGCCGGCGGGTCAACCGCACCCTCGGGTTCGCGTCGCTCGGTGGCGCGACGCTGGACAACGAGGAGAACTACCTCATCAAGAAGCTGTTCACGGCCCTGGGCGCGATCCAGGTCGAGAACCAGGCCCGCATATGACACAGCGCCACCGTCCCCAGTCTGGGGGCCTCGTTCGGACGCGGCGGAGCCACGTCCTTCCTGCAGGACCTGGCGAACAGCGACTGCATCGTCATCCAGGGCTCGAACATGGCCGAGTGCCACCCGGTCGGGTTCCAGTGGGTCATGGAGGCCAAACAGCGCGGCGCCAGGGTGATCCACATCGACCCGCGCTTCACGCGCACCTCGGCGGTCGCTGACGCGCACGTCCCCATCCGGGTCGGCTCCGACATCGCGTTCCTCGGCGGCATCATCAAGTACGTCCTGGACAACGAGCTCGACTTCCGCGAGTACGTCGTCGCGTACACGAACGCCGCGACGATCCTGCGCGAGGACTTCGTCGACACCGAGGACCTCGACGGGCTGTTCTCCGGCTACGACGAGGAGAGCGCCTCCTACGACGGGAGGTCCTGGCAGTACGCCGGGCACGACCAGGACGCCTCCAGCGACGCGGAGGACGAGCAGTCCGCCGGCGAGCACGGGGCGGGCCACGAGCTCGGCGGACGCGGCGCCCGGCTCGAGCACTCCGAGGTCGAGCGGGACGAGACGCTGCAGCACCCGCGCTGCGTCTACCAGGTCCTCAAGCGGCACTACGCCCGCTACACCCCCGAGGTCGTCGAGCAGGTCTGCGGCGTGCCGGCCGCGCAGTTCCTGGAGGTCTGCGAGGCGGTGACCGCCAACAGCGGCCGCGAGCGCACGACCAGCTGGGTCTACTCGGTGGGCTGGACCCACCACTCGACCGGCGTGCAGTACATCCGCGGCGCGGCGATCATCCAGCTGCTGCTGGGCAACATGGGTCGTCCCGGCGGCGGGATCATGGCGCTGCGCGGGCACGCGAGCATCCAGGGCTCGACCGACATCCCGACCCTGTTCAACCTGCTGCCGGGCTACCTGCCGATGCCGGTCGCGGGCGAGCACGACAGCCTCGACGACTACATCAGCACGATCGACCGCAGCGGCATGAAGGGCTTCTGGTCCGGCGCCGAGGCGTACACCGTCAGCCTCCTGAAGTCTTGGTACGGCGACGCCGCGCAGCCCGAGAACGACTTCTGCTTCGACCACCTGCCGAAGCTGACGGGCGACCACGGCACCTACCAGACCGTCCTGGACCAGATCGACGGCAAGGTCGAGGGCTACTTCCTCGTCGGACAGAACCCGGCGGTGGGGTCGGCGCAGGCCAAGCTGCAGCGCCAGGGGCTGGCCAACCTGAAGTGGCTGGTCGTGCGCGACGTGAACCTCATCGAGTCCGCCACCTTCTGGCAGGACGGGCCGGAGATCGCGACCGGCGAGCTGCGCACCGAGGACATCGGCACCGAGGTCTTCTTCCTGCCGGCGGCCACGCACGTCGAGAAGGCCGGCTCGTTCACGCAGACCCAGCGGATGCTGCAGTGGCGGCACCAGGCCGTCGCCCCGCCGGGCGACGCGCGCAGCGAGCTCGACTTCTACTTCCAGCTCGGCAAGCGGATCCGGGAGCGCCTGGCCGGCTCGACCGACCCCAAGGACCGGATGCTGCTCGACCTCACGTGGGACTACCCGGTCGACGAGCACGGCGAGCCCGACCCGGTGGCGGTGCTGGCCGAGATCAACGGCTCGCACCTGACGGGGGAGCGGGCCGGGCAGCCGCTGTCCGGCTTCACCGAGATGAAGGCCGACGGCTCGACCTCCGGCGGCTGCTGGATCTACACCGGCGTCTACAAGGACGGCATCAACCAGGCCGCCCGCCGCAAGCCCGGTCGCGAGCAGAACTGGGTCGCCAACCAGTGGGGCTGGGCCTGGCCGATGGACCGGCGCACGCTCTACAACCGCGCCTCCGCCGACCCGGACGGCAAGCCGTGGAGCGAGCGCAAGGCCTACGTCTGGTGGGACGAGGACGCCCAGGAGTGGACCGGTCACGACGTGCCGGACTTCGAGCGGGACAAGCCGCCGTCGTACCGGCCGCCGAAGGGCGCGAGCGGTCCGGAGGGGCTCGCCGGCGACGACCCGTTCATCATGCAGGCCGACGGCAAGGGCTGGCTGTACGCGCCGTCCGGGCTGCTCGACGGTCCGATGCCGGCGCACTACGAGCCGCACGAGTCGCCCGTGCGGAACCCCCTGTACACGCAGCAGGCCAACCCGACCCGCCAGGTGATCAAGCGCCAGGACAACCTGTCGAACCCGTCCGCGGGCGAGCCGGGTGCGGACGTCTTCCCGTACGTGTTCACGACCTACCGGCTGACCGAGCACCACACCGCCGGCGGGATGAGCCGGTGGGTGCCGTACCTGGCCGAGCTGCAGCCGGAGATGTTCGTCGAGGTCTCCCCGGAGCTCGCCCACGAGCGGGGCCTGGAGAACCTGTCGTACGCCACGATCGTCACTGCCCGCACCGCCATCGAGGCGCGCGTGCTGGTGACCGAGCGGATCACCCCGCTGACGGTCGACGGCAGGGTCGTGCACCAGGTGGGGCTGCCGTACCACTGGGGCGTCGGCAGCGAGGCGCACGTCAGCGGCGACTCCGCCAACGACCTGCTGGGGCTCGCCCTCGACCCGAACGTGCACATCCAGGAGAGCAAGGTCGGCTCCTGCGACGTCGTGCCCGGCCGCCGACCCACCGGCCCGGCGCTGCTGCGCTTCGTCGCGGAGTACCGCACCCGGGCGGGCATCACCGTGGAGACCGGCAACACCCACCTGACCCCTGGATCGGACCGACCATGAGCAACTCCCTCTACGGCCCGCTCGACCCGGCGCCGGACGCCGGCTGGCGCGACGAGCAGCCGCGCAAGGGCTTCTTCACCGACACCTCGGTCTGCATCGGGTGCAAGGCCTGCGAGGTCGCGTGCAAGGAGTGGAACGCCGTCCCGGAGGACGGGCTGCTCATGCTCGGCAGCTCCTACGACAACAGCGGCTCGCTCGGCGCCTCGACCTGGCGGCACGTGAAGTTCGTGGAGCAGGGCGGCGCCGCCACCGACGTCCTGAACCGGACGGCCGACAGCGCACTGCTCGGTGACCCGACGGCGCTGGGCACCACCATGGCGCCGCTCGAGGTGAAGGCGCCGGTCGACCTCGGCATGCCCACGTCGGGCCTGCCCGGCCGGGTCGACGGCGCCGAGCGCACCGAGTTCCGGTGGCTGATGGAGTCTGACGTCTGCAAGCACTGCACGCACGCGGCCTGCCTGGACGTCTGCCCCACGGGCGCGCTGTTCCGCACCGAGTTCGGCACGGTCGTCGTCCAGGACGACATCTGCAACGGCTGCGGCTACTGCGTGCCGGCGTGCCCCTTCGGGGTGATCGACCGGCGCGTCGGGGAGGTCGGCATCGTCAAGAACGCCGGCGTCGCCCAGAAGTGCACGCTCTGCTACGACCGGCTGGGCGACGGGCTGCAGCCTGCCTGCGCCCAGGCGTGCCCCACGCAGTCGATCCAGTACGGCGACGTCGACGAGCTGCGCGAGCGGGCCCAGGCCCGCGTCGACGCGCTGCACGAGCAGGGCGTCCACGACGCTCGGCTGTACGGCGAGAGCACGCACGACGGCATCGGCGGGCTCGGTGCGTTCTTCCTGCTGCTCGACGAGCCCGAGGTCTACGGCCTGCCGCCGGACCCGGTCGTGACCACCCGCGATCTGCCGGTGATGTGGAAGAAGGCGGCACTGGCCGCGGCCACGATGCTCGCCGGCGCCGTCGCGGCCTTCGCGGGTCGTCCGTGACCGCCCCGGGCCACGCGGAGGTCCGGGTCGCCGAGCCGCCCCGCCCCGAGGGGCGCCGCGGCGGCGGCAAGCGCCGCGGGGGCAGGCGGCGGGACGAGCACGTCATGGTCCCGGAGGCCGAGTTCACGTCCTACTACGGACGTCCCATCGTCAAGGCCTCGCCGTGGGAGCACGACATCCCGGCGTACCTGTTCCTCGGCGGCGTGATGGCCGGGTCGTCCCTGCTGTCTGCGGGCGCCGACCTGACCGGGCGTCCGGCGATGCGCCGCACCGGCCGGGTCGGCGCGCTGCTCGCGCTCACCGCCTCGATGGTGGCGCTCGTCCACGACCTGGGCCGGCCGTCCCGCTTCCTCAACATGCTGCGGGTGGTCAAGGTGACCTCGCCGATGTCGGTCGGCACCTGGCTGCTGACCGTCTACGGCCCGTTCGCCGGCCTGGCCGGGGCGTCCGAGCTGCGCCCGCTGCTGCCGCGCCGGCTGCGTGACGGCCTCGTCGGACGCCTGCTCGGCGCGTCCGGGCGTCCGGCCGGGCTCGTGGCGGCCGCGGTCGCGCCGACGATCGCCTCGTACACGGCGGTGCTGCTGTCCGACACCGCCACCCCCACCTGGCACGACTCCCACCGGCACCTGCCGCTCGTGTTCGTCGGCTCGGCCTCCGCCGCGGCAGGCGGGCTCGCGATGGTCGGCTCACCCGTCTCCGAGGCCGGCCCGGCGCGGCGGCTCGCGGTCGGCGGCGCCGTGCTCGAACTGGCCGTCGAGCACCGGATGGAGCAGGCGATGGGCCTGACGGCCGAGCCGCTGCACCTCGGGCACGCCGGGCAGCTCATG